>JAFXOO010000339.1 GCA_017528675.1 Oscillospiraceae bacterium
CCGCACAGAGCTGGTGGTGCTGCCTTTAAAATGATTGACTTTCTGTCAGGAATCATGTATAATAAACATAAGCAGCGCATCCGCTGTATCTTATCGAAAGAAGGATGGTACATGGAGATACAATTAAAACGGCGACCCATTCAGAGAAAAATCCGGCATGATCTGCTGGTGATTACGCTGGTTTCCGTTCTGATTATGACACTTGTCGTGGAATTCTGCTTTTTTACGCTTGCCCGGAGTCAGCGGGTGCAGATCACCGGAAAATTGCAGAGCGATCTTGTCAATATTACCGAAAACAAGGCTGAAAACATCAATATTCTCCTGCAACAGTACCTCAGCTTTACCCAGGGCTGTGCCGAACATATCCACGAGATGTACAACCGGCCGACCGGGTTCCAGCCACGCTTTGTGGACTGGGCAGACCCGAAGAATAATGACGTTTTCACCATGCAGAAAACGCTCCGGGATACGTCCGTTGATGACGATGCCCTGCTTCAGGAGCAGCGGCTCCTGGGAAATCTTGAAAGCAGCTTTACGGCATTCCATCACTCGGACGGTGGAATTGTCACCATGTACTACCTTGCAACCGAAAGCGGCTTTATGCTGCATTACGATGCGGCTTCTGCCCTCAAAGCCGAAAGCCACTATTACGACTACTCCCAGAAGTCCTGGTACCGGGATGCCAGGGAGCAGGGGCACGCCTTCTTCACCGATGTCTATGAGGATGGCTACGGCCGTGGCCTCACCATCACCTGTGCAGCGCCGTTCTATGATGCTGACCAGCAGTTTGCCGGTGTCGTTGCAATGGATATTCTGGTCTCGGATGCATTCGATTCCCTGCTGAAAATCAATATGGAGAACACCGAAGCGCTGCTGGTGGACAATGACGGCAGACTGATTTCCACAGAACAGATCGGCCTGAATTTCCGTGACGATCCGCTGCTTGATGAAAACACCTTCCGCAAGATCATGGACAGCAAAACGGACATTTCTCTGACCGATAAGGGCTATTATTACGCATATGCGCCGATTAAAGCCACATCCTGGCATTATTGCCTGCGTATCAACGAGCACGAAATGCTCCAGGTCATGTACATCATGAAGGCGGCTATCATTCTGATGAATATTCTGTTTGTCATTGTGGATATCATCATCATTGCCGTGATTATGGTCTACTCCAAAAAGAGTGCCCGGAAGCTGACCATGCCGCTGATTGACCTCAGAAATGATGCCCAGAAAATCAGTGAAGGCGATTTCGACCACCACGCCATTGTGCATGATAACGATGAAATCGGAGATCTTGCAAAGGATTTCAACAGCATGGCGGCGTCGCTCAAGCAGTATATTGAAGATATCAAGAAGGTCACTGCCGAGAAGGAACGCATCGGCGCAGAGCTGAATGTTGCTACCCAGATTCAGGCGGATATGCTGCCCAGGATTTTCCCTGCCTTTCCTGAACGGAATGAGTTTGACATCTATGCAACGATGGATCCGGCCAAGGAGGTCGGCGGTGATTTCTATGATTTCTTCCTGATTGACGAGAAGCATCTGGCGCTTGTCATGGCGGATGTCTCCGGAAAGGGCGTACCTGCGGCGCTGTTCATGGTCATTGCCAAAACGCTTATCAAAAACCGTGCGATTATGGGCAAGGGGACACCGTCCGAGATTCTGTACGATGTCAACAACCAGCTCTGCGAGGGCAACGATGCCGAGCTGTTTGTGACGGTGTGGCTTGCGATTCTTGACCTGGAGACCGGAAAGGGCATTGCAGCCAATGCAGGTCACGAAAACCCGGCAGTCCGCCGCAAGGACGGGACGTTTGAGCTGATTAAGAACCGGCACTCACCCGCTGTGGCAACGATGGAGAACATGAAGTTCCGGGAGCACGAATTCGAGCTGTTCCCTGGTGATACGTTATTTGTTTACACAGACGGCGTAGCTGAGGCAACCAATGCAGACAACAAGCTGTACGGCACGGACAGGATGGTTGAAGCACTTGACGATCATGCCGGTGCTGCGCTCAAGGATATGCTGCAAGGCGTGCGGCAGAGCATTGATGCATTTGTCGGAGAAGCCCCGCAGTTCGATGATATCACCATGCTCGGCTTCCGGTATTTCGGTACCGGGGAATCAACTGAAGAAAGCGAAGCATAAGAATTTCGCTCACGCTTTCAGGAATGGCTTTTTGACAGACAGAAATCCCCCTCCCGCACGCAGCCGGGAGGGGGATTCTTCTGCATGTTACCGCATGACATTACTGTGCGTTGTCCTGCTTCACGCTCATCTTTTCCTTCAGGAACGGAATAATCATGGTGATCGGGGCCTTCTTCTCGGTCACAACATCCATCTGCACGATGGTGCCTTCCGGAATCTCCACACTGGCGCCCTTCTTGCTCGACCACTTGTAGCCGCTCTTGGTGTTCGGATCCGGTGTCAGCTCGCAGACCACCTTGACCACCGGGCCGCTCTGCTGGAAGGTCTGTACCATCGCCGCATCTCCGAGCTGGTTCATCATCTCCTCCGAGGAGCTTACAAAGCTCGACACGGAGATGACTGTGCCGTCCATATGCCCATATTCCTGACGATTTACCGTTGTCGGATAGATCACTGCCTGCATGCCCGGCTTCAGCTTTCTGCCCTGCGTTACCGGCGCATAGCAGATGATGACCTCGTTCTTCTCGTCGTTCGAGGATACATGGCAGATCGTGCTGCCGGCCTGCACCGCATTGCCCTTCACCACATTCAGACCTGCTACAAATCCGTCAATCTTCGCCGTTACCGTGCACTTGTCAAGCGCCTTCTCCTGGTTGATGATCTCACGGTCTACCTGGTCAAGAATGCTTGCCTTCGTGCTGATGAACTGCGACTTCAGCAGGGCATTCTGGTTGTCCAGCACATCCTCTGCTGCCTTCACCTGCGTTGCAAGCTGGAGCACCGTGTCCTCCAGACTCCGGCGGGCTGCAATCTCGGTCTGGTAGTTCTGCAATGCGATATTGTACGCATTTCCGAGCTTTGATGCCGTTCCTTGCATCTCGGTCTGGAGCGCCATTGCCTTCAGATACTCGTCCTCAGCGGAATTGTACGCCCGCTGCGCATCCTGGAGCTTGCTGTTCCAGTCATTCAGGCTGCCCGATGCGGCATCCGACTGCGCTGCATTCTGCAACAGCGCCTCGCTCACGGAGCCGAGCTGCTGCTGGTAGGCTTCCATCTGGCTCTGGATCACCTGATACTGGCGGACGCCCTCGTTGTAGCGCATCTGGCAGTCATTGTACTGTGCAGATGCCTCGTTGTAGGCAAGCTGTGCCGCTGCGATGGCATCGGCATCCGTTGCGGAGGCAAGCTGTGCCTGCGCCTCATTCTGCGCATTCATCGCCGCTTCCATGCCGGCGCTGGCCTCCTGCACCGCTGCGCCCACCGCATTGGCCTCCTCGTTGAGCTGGGAGAGTGCTGCTTCAAGCTGGCTTTTCTGCTCCTGGAGCTTGCGGTCGGTGCTCTCCGATTGCAGCAGCGAATTCTTGGCACTCTCGTAATAGGACTTGTTCGTGGCAAGCTCCTGCTGTGCCTTCTGGTAGGCAAGCTGCTGGCCGCTCATGTCCTTGGCATCCATCTTGTCGAGGTACTCCTCACGGGCCTTCTCGTACTCAGCCTGCGCAGTTTCGACCTTTTTCTCCTGCTTTTCCAGCTCCTCACGGCGGCTTTCAAGCATCGCACGGGTCTGGACAAGGTTGGAATCTGCCACAGAGCGCTGACCTTTCAGCTCAATCAGCGACTTATTGTCTGCTGTCACGACATCGTCATCCGAGTCGAACGTCACCGCATCAATCGCTTCCCTGCGCTCTTGCAGGTCTTTGAGCTGATCCTCGATTGCCGCTGTATCAAACCGCATGAGCTCCTGCCCCTGGCTGACCGGGTCGCCCTCCTTGACGTACACATCGTCCACGATGCCGCTCTGCTCGGCCACAATCGTGCCCAGCCCGCTTGCATCCATGTAGATGCCGCTCGTGTTGACATTGATCGGCAAACGTCCTAAAATCGACCATACCAGCGCTACTGCCACGACGACTCCGCCTCCGATGGCGGCAATCCAGAAGCTCGGTGAGATGATGGTCACCGTCTTGTCAAGCTGCTCCGGCGAGCTCAGCTTATCCAGCGCTGCTTTTCTGTAAATATTTGCCATAGTTCTTCCCTTTCTCTCCGCATAGGATTGCAAGTCTCTGCATGGTTTGCAAGATATCACCAAGGAAGCGCTGATTTATCTGTAAATCAGCAATGGGGCGTGGGGCGAAGCTCCACAAATCCCCCGTTACTATCCCCGAAGCACTGCGTCGGCAACTTTATCAGTGCCTTCTTAACATCATTATATCAGCTTTTACTTTAGAAGTCAAGCGGATGCTGCAAACAAAACAGGTGATATTTGGGCGATTGAAGTGTGGAGAAAACAAATCACTGCCGCTCCGGCTCGCTCGTCAGCGGCAGATGCTGTGGAAAAAGCCCCTCACCCGCTGGGGGGAGGGGCTTTGGCCGTGTCACGCACGATGCGTCAGCACCGGAAAAGGGCTTATCAACAAGCTGCGCCCGGACTGATTCCGGACGTTCTGTGATAACGTGCCGCATTCACGCTCCGGGGAGCAGCTCACCAGCTCCGGATCGCTGACTGCTGTACGGCAGTCATATCGTCGGCCACCTCACATGCCGTGATGCCGATGCCCAGCAGTTCGCCTGTGCTGCACCCGTTCAGGATGACATACGGCTCCTCGTAGCAGCACCAGGATTCCCGGAGCTTGTCAATCGTAATTTCGCCGGTCAGAAAGAGATCCACAATCTCCCCGACCTGAAGAATTTCCTCGGTCGTCAGGGAAATACCACGCTCATCGAGCAGATTCTGTACTTCTTCCGCAGTTTCCGCATACAGCAGTTCCCGGACGAAAGCATCGTCTGCAAAGACCATCTGTAGGGTTGCATTCAGTTTTGTCATCGCTTTCGCCTCCTTCTGGATTTCTGCTTCTTTCACACATCGTCTGTTCCGCCGGATTCCGGAGTTTCTGTTCTCATTATAACAGGTTTGCTGCTGCAAGTCAATCCCCCGTTTCCGGGAAAACGGGTGATTTTCGCAGGATACCGCTCCGGGTGATGAACGGGTGACGGTTTTACAGAAAAAAGCGGTAGTTCTATGTTTGCGTTTTTATGCGTATCTGTGCGGAATGTACAAATTGCATATTTGCCTGAGGATAAATTTGTGCATTCATACGTTTTTGCGGAGATTCGGAAAACATCTGATGACTTGCAGTCGGATTTCTGGTATAATATAGTATGTATAAATGTGTGCAGACTCTCTGCACAACAGCCCTCTGCGTACTTCCCTGCGCATACCGCAGCAGCTTAACATATGGAAAGGAAAGCGATATCATGTCAGAAGTGAAAATTCTTCAATTCCCCCTGAATCGTTCGGAATACGGCATCTATATGAATGAAACTGCCTTCCCCGGCACGGCGATCAATACGATCGGCTTTATGATGAAATTCCCGACGATTGACATTGAGACGCTCTGCAAAGCGACGGATCATGTAGTCCGCTCGCTCCCGGTGTTCGGGACATCGTTCAGCGTGAAGGATGGA
>JAFXOO010000340.1 GCA_017528675.1 Oscillospiraceae bacterium
AACTGTGCATCAGAGTGCATTCTGCCCATGGTATCGGTCATACCATAGGAAGCCGGACCTGCTGCCATGTTGTCAGGGTGCAGGGTACGGCCGGTACCGCCGCCGGATGCAACGGAGAAGTACTTCTTGCCGGCATCGGTGCGCTCCTTCTTGTAAGTACCTGCAACCGGATGCTGGAAGCGGGTCGGGTTGGTGGAGTTACCGGTAATGGAGACATCTACGTTCTCCTTCCACATGATGGCAACGCCCTCGGTGACATCGTTCGCACCGTAGCAGTTTACCTTTGCACGCAGACACTCGGAGTATGCCTTGCGGAATACTTCCTTGACTTCGCCGGTGTGGTAATCCATCTCGGTCTCAACATAGGTAAAGCCGTTAATTCTGGCGATGATCTGTGCAGCGTCCTTGCCCAGGCCGTTCAGGATAACACGCAGGGGCTTCTGTCGAACCTTGTTTGCCTTCTCAGCGATACCGATTGCACCCTCAGCGGCAGCGAAAGACTCGTGACCGGCCAGGAATGCAAAGCACTCAGTATCTTCCTCAAGCAGCATCTTGCCGAGGTTGCCGTGACCCAGGCCAACCTTACGCTGGTCTGCTACAGAACCCGGAATGCAGAATGCCTGAAGACCCTCACCGATGGCAGCAGCAGCGTCAGCAGCCTTGGTACAGCCCTTCTTGATTGCAATTGCACAGCCTACAGTATAAGCCCACTTTGCATTCTCGAAGCAGATGGGCTGAATGCCCTCAACAAGCTTGTAGATATCCAGACCCTTTGCCTTGCAAACATCGGCACACTCTTCTATGGAGTTGATGCCGTATTCCTTGATGACAGCAAGGATCTGCTTTTCTCTTCTCTCATAAGATTCAAACAATGCCATGGTTATGTACCTCCTTATTCCTTTCTCGGGTCAACGAGCTTGACAGCGTCAGCCACACGGCCATACTGACCCTGTGCCTTTTCAAATGCAGTATTTGCATCATCGCCAGCCTTGATGAAATCCATCATCTTGCCGAAGTTCACGAACTTGTAGCCGATGATCTCGTCATCCTCGTTGAGTGCAAGCTTGGTGACATAACCATCTGTCATCTCAAGGTAGCGGGGACCCTTTGCCAGTGTGCCGTACATGGTACCAACCTGAGAACGCAGGCCCTTGCCGAGATCCTCAAGACCGGCGCCGACTACCAGACCGCCCTCGGAGAAAGCGGACTGGGAACGACCGTAAACGATCTGCAAGAACAGTTCACGCATTGCAGTGTTGATTGCATCACAGACAAGGTCTGTGTTGAGCGCTTCAAGAATGGTTCTGCCGGGCAGAATCTCAGCAGCCATTGCTGCGGAATGGGTCATACCGGAGCAGCCGATTGTCTCGACCAGAGCTTCCTGGATGACGCCCTCCTTGACGTTCAGGGTCAGCTTGCAGGTACCCTGCTGGGGAGCACACCAGCCCACACCGTGTGTGAAGCCGGAGATATCCTTAATCTCCTTAGCCTTGACCCACTTTGCTTCCTCCGGGATGGGAGCGGCACCGTGAGCAACGCCCTGTGCGATCGGGCACATTGTTTCAACTTCGTGCGAATAAATCATATCCATACTCCTTTCGTTTTTTGGAGCAGCAGATGCCAGTGTGAATGGCGTTTCTGCTCCGGGGCAGCCGGAACAGTCCCTGCTCCGACCGCTGCCTTTTTTATTTTACAACATTTTGACGATAAAATCAAGTAGTTTTTGTAATATTCATATTTTTTTTACGCTTCAGGCGGGATCCGGCGATTACATGCGGTCAGGAAAGGAGCCGGAAACCCTGTGGGGTTTCCGGCTCCCTGGTGAGCAGTTATTCAGCATTACCGGTTGTAACAGGCAGGGGAATGATTTCCACGATTGCCTTGAGGATGTTCAGCGAATCTATCTCATCCGGTCTGGTCGGGTCGCTGCAATCCACATCGGCATTGACCTTGCCCTGAGGTGAGATCGGATCACCGACCATGAGGTTCTTGTTCAGCGAAATGACATCGAGGATGTTCAGAGAACCGTTGCAGTCAACATCACCGTACATTGTCACAGCAGGGAAGTTCTCGGAAGGCTGCGGGTTGGTCGGCTGCTCCTGCTGGGAAGGAACACCGATGACCGGAGTCTCTGCCTGCCGGATTCCGTTTGCCATATGGTAGCCGATGGCAGCATAGGTGCCGTTGGCCGGTGTCTCGGCAAAGCCGGCAGGATTCGGAGAACCGTCTGCACGGCGCCAGGTTTGGTGGAAATCCGTGCCCATGCCGTCAATCTTGAGGGTCATGAAGTCATTGTCAGAGGGCGTTACCTCATTGCCGAGCTTGATGGAACTGCCGCTTGCTGTCACAGCATTGGTTGTATAGTAGTACTTGCTGTTATAGTAAACGGAGTTTTCCACGGTGCCCATGAATTTGTCATTGGCACGCTTGATGCCGGCTGCATTGGTCTTGCTGAGATTGGACTCGTTGTAATACGTCATCATGCCGGAGAGCTTTGCGGAGCTGCTGCAACGATAGACCATATAATTCGCCTTTGCGTTGCCGCCGATGCCGTTGTTATAGGCAGTGCAGTTTTTCAGATCACCGAATTCCGGATTGTTGTTATCTGTGAAGCCGCAGTTCAGATTCTCGAATGCCAGACAGTTTTCCACAACGTGGCGTGTGCCGACACCGCCGCCGCCGAGCTTGAAGCCGTTGCCGTCTGCGTTTCCGTAACCCCTGCCGTCCTCGGTGAAGCCGTTGCGGAAGGCAATGCAGTTCCGGATTGTGACTACGCCGATGGGGCCGGTCTCGGTCTTGGCATAGAGATCCCAGCCGTCGTCGGAATTGTTGTAGGAGATGCAGCCGTCAAAGACATTACCTTCGCCGCAGGTCAGCTTGGCGGCAAAGCCGTCGGCATTCTCCATCGTGGCCTCATCGCAGTTGTTTCTGGAGGTGCAGTTCTTGATGAGGTTGTTGGACGGCCAGTCGGCAAGCTTGGATGCGTCAGTTCTGTAGCGGGAGATCTGAAGACCGGTATCCTCGTTGTCATTGAAGACCATCATCTCAATGATGTTGTTGTTACCGGAGAGCAGCATGCCGTTATCGCCGGCCTGGGTGATTTCAAAACCATAGAAATGCCAGTAGCTGCCATCGAGAACGATGCCTCTTGCAGAGCTGGAAACGGCCTGTCCCGTGAAGTCGAATACGACGTCGGCACCGTTATAGGCGGACATGGTCTTGTACTTGCCCGCTGCACCGGAGTTGTTCTGGTCGATCAGAATGGTCTGGGTAAAGCTGTACTTGCCCTCAAGCAGGTAAATAATACCGCCGGCAGGTACCTTGCTGATGGCATCAGACACGTTTGTCGGATCCTGCACGGTCTTGCCGGAGCCGGTGCCGTCCGGGGAAGCGTAGATCACCTGCACATAGTCCACGACAGGTGCATCTGCCGGCTGTGTGGGTTGCTGCTGAGGTTCGGTCGGCTGCTGCTGGGGTTCGGTCGGCTGCTGCTGGGGTTCGGTCGGCTGCTGCTGGGGTTCGGTCGGCTGCTGCTGGGGTTC
>JAFXOO010000341.1 GCA_017528675.1 Oscillospiraceae bacterium
AGCTTCAACCTGTTTCCGCATATGAGCGTGCTGCGCAATATCACGGAAGCCCCGGTCTGCGTTCTGAAGCAGCCCAAGGAGGAGGCGGAGAAGCGGGCAATGGAGCTGCTCGAAAAAATGGGACTGGAGAGCAAGGCATCCAGCTATCCCTGTGAGCTGTCCGGCGGACAGCAGCAGCGTGTCTCCATTGCGAGGGCACTTGCGCTGAAACCCGAAATTCTGTTCTTTGACGAGCCGACCTCGGCGCTGGATCCGGAGCTGACCGGCGAGATACTGAAGGTCATCAAGGAGCTTGCCACCTATGGCATGACGATGGTCATTGTCACACACGAAATGGCTTTTGCACGGGATGTGGCAGACAAGGTTGTGTTCATGGAGCACGGCGTCATAGTGGAGCAGGGGACACCGGCACAGGTTTTCGGTGAGGAGGCCGGTGACAGAGTCAAGCAGTTCCTCCAGCGGTTCAACGGTGCGTAATCCGCACGATATACGAAAGGATTCAGGATTTATGGCAAAGAAAAAACAGGAATACAATGACGACAGTATCACGATGCTCAAGGGTGCGGACAGAGTCCGGAAGCGCCCTGCGGTCATCTTTGGCTCGGACGGTCTGGACGGCTGTGCGCACTCCATGTTCGAGATCATTTCCAACTCCATCGACGAGGCACGTTCCGGCTTCGGTGACAGGATCATCATTACCCGCTGGAATGACGGCACCATCCAGGTTGAGGACTTCGGCCGTGGCTGTCCGGTGGATTTCAACAAGACGGAAAACCGCTATAACTGGGAGCTGGTGTATTGCGAGCTCTATGCGGGCGGTAAATATGATGCGTCCGAGGGCAGCTATGACTATTCGCTCGGTCTGAACGGACTGGGTCTGATGGCGACACAGTGTGCCTCGGAATTCATGGACGTCACCGTTCACCGTGACGGCTTTGAGTACAAGCTGCATTTTGAGAAGGGCGAGAATGTCGGCGGTCTGCAAAAGACGCCCTACAAGAAGAAGCAGACCGGTACCCTGACCCGCTGGAAGCCTGATCTGGAGGTGTTTACCGAAATCCTTGTCCCGGATGAGTATTTCCACGACACGCTGCGCCGGCAGGCAGTCGTCAACCCGAACCTGCGCTTTATCTACCGCAGCGAGCAGGCAGACGGCACGTTCCTGGAGAAGGAATACCTCTACGAAAATGGCATCACCGACTATGTCGAGGAGCTGGTCGGTGACAAGGCACTGACCTCCGTGCAGACCTGGACGGCGGAGCGCACCGGCCGTGACCGTGAGGACAAGCCGGATTACAAGGTCAAGCTGAATGTGGCGCTGACCTTCTCGAACCAGATGAATCTGACAGAGTACTACCACAATTCGAGCTTCCTCGAATACGGCGGCTCTCCGGAGCGGGCAGTGCGCAATGCGTTTCTCTCCCAGATCAATGCGCTGCTGCGTTCCTCCGGCAAACTGCAAAAGAACGAATCCACCGCCAATTTCGACGACATCAGAGATTGTCTTGTGCTGATCTCCTCCTCGTTCTCCACCCAGACCTCCTATGAGAATCAGACGAAGAAGGCGATCACCAACAAGTTCATCCAGGAGGCAATGGTCGATTTCCTCAAGCACCAGCTTGAAGTTTATTTCATCGAGAAGCCCGATGAAGCGGCAAAGATCGCCGAGCAGGTGCTCATCAACAAGCGAAGCCGTGAGAATGCGGAAAAGACCCGTCTGAACATCAAGAAGAAGCTTGCCGGCAACATTGATCTCGCCAATATGGTCGAGAAATTCGTGGACTGCCGGACAAAGGACATCTCCCGCCGGGAGGTCTATATCGTGGAGGGCGACTCGGCGCTCGGTGCCGTCAAGCTCGCCAGGGACGCTGATTTCCAGGCAGTCATCCCTGTGCGTGGCAAGATCCTCAACTGCCTGAAAGCCGACTACCCCCGCATTTTCAAGAGCGACATCATCACGGATCTGCTGAAAGTCCTCGGCTGCGGCGTGGAGGTCAACCTGAAGAATACCGGCAATATCCCGCAGTTCTCGCTGGACAATCTGCGCTGGAGCAAGATCATCATCTGCACCGATGCCGATGTGGACGGCTTCCAGATCCGCACGCTCATCCTCACGATGCTCTACCGGCTCACGCCGACACTCATCAAGGAGGGCTATGTCTATATTGCTGAATCGCCGCTTTACGAGATCACCTCGAAGAAGATGACCTACTTTGCCTACAGCGAGAAGGAGCGTGCCGACATCCAGAAGAAAATCGGCAGCGAAAAGTATACCATCCAGCGCTCGAAGGGTCTTGGTGAGAATGAGCCGGAGATGATGAGCCTGACGACGATGAACCCTGA
>JAFXOO010000342.1 GCA_017528675.1 Oscillospiraceae bacterium
ATGACGCCGCTGGGCTGGCGCCCAGCAAGGAATCTCTGTGCAAGATGACGGAAAAGATGCAAGCAGATGTGCCGCCAAGCCGCCAGACGGGCTTTGTGCGGTGTTGCCTCTACGCTAAGAAGCGGAGCTCAAAACAGGCACGAAGCGTTCGCATGATGAATACCGTCTCAAAACATATGTTGAGGAAATGTGCGAAACGTTACTATTCACATCTACTACAAGTTGATTGATAAGGGCTATACTGGTAAGTCCGATGAGTAAGTTATGGGGTTGCTTTATGGCTGCCTGACAAATGTGATTTCATGGTGTGGCCTCCTGTGCTGATCTGTATTGTTGTTTATCACATAGTTTAGCACACATGGAATGAATAATCAAGAGGCGAAAAGATTCAGCCCGGCTGTTATGCCGGGCTGAATAGTTGTGCAATCTGCTCCTGAACAGTTTATCCTACGTTTGTACCCCTGCAAATGAAATAGTCACCATATCGTCCATATTCATCATAAGGGTAAATTACAGTATAGACATATAGCCTTGCTGAAGCTTCATAGATTGTCAATCGGCTGTTGCTGGAGGTTAACGTATCAACATAACCTTCCGAGAAGGCTTCATATGAATCTGACGTATCCCATACATAGATCTCACACGCATAATAGGAATAGTTACCCTGAACATTAAGCGTGAAACTATTACCGTCGCCTCTGGGATTGGAAGTTACACTGATCCTGGCATCTGTAATCACGGCTGTACTCTCAGGTATATCCAGTGAGATAAAGCTGTAACCGTTCTTTTCTGCATAGAACTCTGTCGTAGAATTACTGTATCCCCAGATCGTTCCGTCAAAGAAGAACTCGTCTGTTGATTCATTTTAAAGAGAACAGATTGTAGCAGCGTTATCATCGATGATACAGTTGCGATTATATATAAAAATCGTTGCACCAGATCCGATGAACATAAATGCACCACGATCGATTTGTGTCACACTTTCAGGAACGACGATTTCTAATAGATTCATACATCCATATATAAAAACAGGCATATGGCAGGAAACAGAATGACATTCAGATTACAGTATTTTGACAGCACAGGCACCAGCCACGGTGTCTTTTCCCGGAATTCCTGAAGCCACAACAAATAATCAATGTCCATTTACAGCAGTTTTTTACCGACATTCCAGGCGCCGCCGACGCTGTCTCCCACGACTCTGTAGCATTTGCCGGCAGTATCGTAGATTACGGGTCTGAGCTTGCCGAGATCCACCTTGCCGTCAGTCAGGACTTCTTCATCTGCTTTCATGCCGACGATTTCTGCCACAACCCGTGTCTCACCGAATTCCTCCTGAAGAGCAACGACTCTGCATTCGATGGTGACAGGGAGCTGATCGATGACTGGTGCATTTACCCGGTCAGATTGTGTCACAGTAAATCCGCATTTTTCGAGTTTATCCGGAACCTTGCTTCCGGATACGAGTCCGACATAATCGCAGGCCTCAACCTGATCGGCTGTTGCAAATGCAACGGTGAACTCACGGTTCAGTTTGATGTTTTCCGTGGTCTTGTGTGTGGAAAGGCTGACCGAAATCTGATTACTGCCAACCTGACCGCCCCAAGCGGCATTCATGGCGTTCGGTGTGCCGTCCTTGTCGTAAGTGCCGATAATCAGAACGGGATGCGGGGTAATGATGCCTCTGTCAATGGATTTCTTCATAACAATACCTCCTGTTTGTTCAGTATCATTGCGGTGCATACACTGTCATGAGCGAAGAAGCTCTGCGGCATTGTATGCAAAGGGTACAGTTTTATTATACACCAGATGAAGGTTTTTTGCAAGCCCCTTCTTTCGTAATCGGTTACGGCCTTTAGTTGCAGCCCCGTGTGCAGTAAACAGATCACGACTCTTTCTGCCCTTGTCTGGTGGTGTTGACAATTGCAATTCCGACGCAGACAAGCAGCAGAGACAGAAAACCGATGAGCGTGAAGGCGGCCTCCTCGTGCAGGACAATACCGGAAATGATGACGCCGAACATCGGATTGAGGAACCCGTAGACAGTCACACGAGACACGGGATTGCGCCGGAGCAGCAATGCCCAGACGGAATACGCTGCTGCCGAAACAAATGCCAGATAGAGCAGAATCATCCAGCCTTTCCCGGAGGTAATCTGGATTCTGCCTCCGCAGC
>JAFXOO010000343.1 GCA_017528675.1 Oscillospiraceae bacterium
CGCACGGTACAGTACGGCAGTCGACTCTATCAGGTCGTGTGGGATGAGGCTGCTGCGCTGCAAGAGCCGATCGGACTGGAGGTAGCGCTCCTTTAATCAGGATTCTTTCTGGTGGAGAATGCTGCGAAACAGCTTTGCTTTACACTTGGTTTCGAGCCAGTTGCCAATTTTTTGATAGAATGGGATACAAGGCTTTTCAAGCACATAAATCCGAATCAGCTCGATGAGCGTACAGCCGGCATACACTATGGCAAGCACCAGAAATGTATAGGGAATCAGGTATTTGCTCTCGGAAAACGAGGCATTCCTGAACAGTGTTTTCCACAGAAAAGGACGGACATAGTCGTGTTCGTGAATGAGATAAACCCCGAATGTGGCGGAAGAAATGACGTTGATGAACTTGCTTGTCCGCATGTGGATTTTCGAGAATCCGAGGAACATCAGCAGAGATGCAATCAGGACGGGTATCCGCTGCATGTCATAGAAGTAGTTGGACTTCATTGTGATGAACTCATACCGGGCGCTGAGCTTGTCCAGCGCCGGAGCAGTCAGAAAGATCAGAACCATGATGCCAAGTGAGAGCAGGATGAGCGGTGCGGCGGAAAGCTTTGAGGATGTCCCGAAAATCCGGATATACCCGCCGATGGCGTAAAGTGTAACGAACCACAGCAGATCGTTGCTCAGGAATTTCTGCGCTGTCAGCGTCGGTATCAGACTCCAGAAAACGGTCATCAGCAGAATCAGCCCGATGTACTGCTGCTTACTGAGGGAGTGAAGAAGTATATTGAGATACGGTGACAGCAGGTAGAGCAGAAAATAGCTGCTTGCGAACCACCACAGACGATACGTCAGCGGAAGAACATGCTTGAGCACGTTGTTGAAGTCGGGAACCTCCTTGCCGGCAATCATAAAGACCGCAAAGAAACCAACGGAATAGAAGAAAATCTGTCCCCAGAGCCTGATTGCCTTTGCAGTCCGGACTGATTTTGACAAAATGAGAAAATAGCCGGAAATCAGAACGAAAATATCGACGCCAACCTTTCCGCCGACCAGGATAAACTGTGTCCAGAGCTGGTTCAGCGTGGCTCCTTCCTCAGGGAACTGAAATTTACCGTGGTACGCAAAATGATGAAGCACAATCATCAGCATTGCAATAATCCGCAGTAGCTCGAAATTGGATTCCCGCTGCAACACCCTGGGCTTTGCGCCGTTTGCAGCAGGTTGGAGATCTGACATATTGAAAAGCCTCCTTGTATGCTGTTTGGGGTAATTATACCACATTCTGGAGGGAATGTAAAGCACAAAAACCGGATATTTTAAAAAATATTAAAAAAATGGGAAAAACCACTTGACAAACGATTGAAAATACGTTATAATATTTGGGTATGGTATCGCAGAGTAACCGCCTGCTGATACCCTCGTCTGCCGCACCGATGGTGTCGGATATCCCCGTGTCCGGGACATAAGGCGCACAAAGGGGACGAGTCAGAATCTATTATAATGGAGGAAGAATTATGTCTACAACCATGCCTAAGGCTGGCGAAGTCAGCCGCAACTGGTATATTTTAGATGCAACGGACAAGCCGCTCGGCCGTGTAGCTGCACAGGCTGCCGTTCTGCTCAGAGGCAAGCACAAGCCTACGTTTGCACCGCACGTTGACTGCGGCGATCATGTAATCATCATCAACTGCGAGAAGGCAGTACTGACCGGTAAGAAGCTGGAGCAGAAGAAGTTCTACTGGCACACCGGCTGGATCGGCGGTCTGAAGGAAATCTCCTACAAGAAGCTGATGGCAGAGCGTCCGGAGAAGGCAATGACCATTGCTGTTACCGGCATGCTTCCGCACAACGCACAGGGCGCACAGCAGGCAAAGCGTCTGCGCACCTTCAAGGGCGCAGAGCATAAGCATGCTGCACAGAAGCCTGAAGTATATGAGTTTTAAGGAGGGTTGAACAATGTACGAACCTAAGGTAGCATTTAACTATGGCACCGGCAGAAGAAAGCACTCTGTAGCCAGAGTGAGACTGGTTCCGGGTAATGGTAATATCACAATCAACGGCAGAGGCATTGACGATTACTTCGGTCTTGAGACCCTGAAGCTGATCGTTCGTCAGCCTCTCGCTCTGACTAACACCCTCGAAAAGTTTGACGTTATCTGCACTGTAGAGGGCGGCGGTGTGACCGGTCAGGCTGGTGCCATCCGTCATGGTATCTCCCGTGCACTGATCCAGTCCGATGCTGAACTGCGTCCGGCTCTGAAGGCAGCAGGCTTCCTCACTCGTGATCCGAGAATGAAGGAGAGAAAGAAGTACGGTCTCAAGGCCGCTCGTCGTGCTCCGCAGTTCTCGAAGAGATAATTTTATCCCTATTGGGAGTGTTCAAAATCACGTATTTACGCTGTTTTATTCGGTTTGGGTTTATCTGAAATATGGTGAAATTCGGACGGTAACTCACACGTAACTAACGGGTAACTAAC
>JAFXOO010000344.1 GCA_017528675.1 Oscillospiraceae bacterium
ATTCTGGTTCTTATCGCACCGCTGATTACAACGCCCTATGTATCACGCAGACTCGGAAGCGACGGTATCGGTGTCTATCAGTTTGCACAGGCGAATGCAACGTATTTTGTGCTGCTTGCCGCAGTTGGTACAACGCTTTACGGACAGCGTGAGATTGCCTATGTGCAGAATGATCCCCAGAAGCGGACGGTTCTGTTCTGGGAACTGACGATTTTCCGGTTCTTCACAGTCGGGATCTGTACAGTGCTGTATACGGTTGTCTTTGGCATTTACGGCCCCTACAGCCACATCTACCGCATTCTGATTCTGGAGATACTTGCCACTGCCTTTGATATTTCGTGGTTCTTCATGGGTCTGGAGAATTTCCGGCTCACAGTGCTCCGGAATATGATTATCAAGCTGGTCGGTATCATTCTGGTCTTTACTTTGGTAAAAACAAAAGAGGACGTTCCGCTCTATACCATCTGTCTGACACTTCCGATCCTGATCGGCAATATCAGCCTCTGGTTCAGTCTGCCAAAATACCTGGTCAAACTCGATCATCCCGTGCTGAAAACGATACCGAGGCATTTCAAACCAATCCTGATTCTGTTTATCCCTCAGGTGGCAACAGAAGTCTATCTTGTTCTGGATAAAACCATGATCGGCTTCATAACCCACGATATGGATGAGGTCGGATACTACTCCCAGGCACAGACGATTGTGAAGATCTGCCTGATGATCGTCACATCACTGGGGACGGTGATGCTGCCGGCGATGTCGGCACTGTTTGCCAAAGGAGACAAGGAAAAGATCCATTCTCAGCTTCAGCTTTCTTTCCGGTTCACATTCATGCTGTCCGCAGCGCTGCTGTTCGGGCTCTGTGCGGTCTCCGGCAGATTTGTGCCGTTCTTCTTTGGTGAGGGATTTGAGAAGGTCAGTCCGCTGATTATCATTATTGCTCCGATTCTTGTGATTGTCGGCATCAGTAATGTCATCGGCAAGCAATACCTGCTGCCAACCAAGCAGCAGACAGCCTATACGCTATCGGTTGTCTGTGGCGCAGGGTGTAACTTTGTTCTGAATATCATCTTTATTCTGTTCTTTCAATCGATTGGTGCTTCCATTGCAACGGTGCTTGCCGAGCTGGCGGTTTCGCTGGTGCAGTGCTGGAAAGTGCGCAAGGAGCTCCCCCTCGGACAGTTTTTCAGGCCGCTGCCGAAATATCTGATTATGGGCGCAGTGATGTTTGTCTGCGTCATGCTGGTAGGAAAGGTGCTGCCGGATAAGAGCTGGGCGATGCTGGTGATGGTAGCAGTTGGCATTGCAGTCTATGTGCTGGAGCTGCTTGTGACAAAGGACAACCTGGTGAAGATCGGCTATGATATGGTGCAGAAGAAACTGTCCCGCCGGTCCGGCGTGCAGGATGATGCGAATTGACGAAAGGGCGTGCTGAGCATTTGGGAAAAGAGCGAAATATGAATCTGGATGCAGTGCGTGTCCTGGCATGCATTGCAGTTGTAGGATTGCATACCATGCGCTGTGATGTATCCGCAGCGAACTCTGTCCTGTATTATCTGTGCGGATTTGCGGTACCGGTATTCTTTATGTCCAGCGGATACATTCTGATGCATCGTGAGCAGATCACGGGGACGTATATCCTGCGGAAGCTCGGTTCGGTCATGCTGGTGGTCGTACTGTGGAACTATCTCCTGTACGGTGCCAAGGCAGCAGCGCTGCTTGTGCTTGGCAGGGCGGACAGTATCCGGATTACAGAGCTGGTGCTCTCGCCTCTGATGAGCCTGGTAAAAAAAGGAGTTCTCTATCACTTCTGGTATCTTGGCGCACTGATGCTGGTGTATCTCCTTCTGTATGTGATTTACCGGCTGCATCTGAATACCAGGGGCTGGGTGCTGTGTCTGATCGTCCTGGGCGGCTCTGTAACGCTGCAAGTGATCTCGTATATCCACGGTGCGCCGCTCCAGAAGGAGGTCATCCAGACATTCCGGCTCTGGACGTTTATGACCTATTTTTTGCTCGGCGGAGTTCTCGCAGAGAAAAAGGAAGATGTTTCCCGTGTGCCGTTCTGGCTTCATGCGCTGCTGCTGCTCCTGTTCAGCGTGTTCATCCCTGTCTTCCAACTGCTGCTTCCCTATGGCGACCGTCATGCAGAGTATTTCTACGATGATCTGTTTACATTGATCTGGATCGGATTGCTCTTTACGTTCGTGATGCGGTGCAGCCTGACGGAAGGGCTGAAAAAAGTCATTGGATTTGTAAGTCCGCTGACGATGGGTGTGTATATCGTTCATATTCCGTTGCTGAGCGTAGTGTCTCACTTTGTCCCGGAGCATTCATTTGTGCTGAGCCTGGCGGAATGGATTGGCATTTTTGCGGTATCTCTGATTGTCGTATATGTACTTTCTAAGATTCCGCTTGTGAATAAGCTCATAAAATTATAAAGCAGGTGATAGTTATGAAGTATGATTATTTGATCGTCGGTGCCGGACTCTTTGGTGCGGTCTTTGCACATGAGGCAAGAAAAGCGGGCAAAAGCGTTCTTGTGATTGATAAGCGTCCGAACATTGCAGGCAATGTCTATACCGAGGATGTGGAGGGAATCCATGTCCACAAGTACGGCGCACATATTTTCCATACCAACAACACGGAGGTCTGGAATTATATCACACAGTTTGCGGTATTCAACCGGTTCACCAATTCCCCGGTTGCCAATTATCACGGGGAGCTGTATTCGCTTCCGTTCAACATGTACACCTTCAACAAGCTGTGGGGTGTTGTGACACCGGAG
>JAFXOO010000345.1 GCA_017528675.1 Oscillospiraceae bacterium
AATGACGCTGTGATCGGGGATTTCATCAGATTCTTCAACTTCCGTGAAAACGGTTATGCTTTGCGCACTTTCTACGATGCAGAGGAGAATGATGACTATTTCTTCCCGTGGCAGGATGAGGTGCTGACAGCTTCCAAGATCGGATCTTACACGTTTCATCAGACGCTGATCGAGCGTTCTTTGCCGGAGCAGTTTGTTTTGGAGCTGGTGGCGTATGCCGCCGAGCCTGGCGGGGAATTCGTCCTTCTGTACACCACTCAGCAGCCGGAGGAAATCATCGAACCGGGGCAGCTCGTAGATACGCCGGATTTGGATGCACTTCTGACAGAGGAGTGCTTCGAGAGCAACGGATTAAGGAGCTTCTGTCTTGACAAGGGAGCATATCGGATCCGAGTGGATTATCATAAGAACATCGCCCGTGAGGATCTTGCTGCGCTCATTGAACTGCTGTAAGAAAGGAGGCAGCAATGAAAAACGTATTTGTCGTGATTGCAGCCTTGTTTGTCCTGACATCCATTCCCTTGCTTCCTGCAAACGCCGCCTTTTCAGAGCCACGCTATGAATTAGGCATCAACGACTGGGGTGTGCCGGGTGCGCTGCTGCCGCCGGAATCTGCCATGCTGGATACAGATCAGGATAAGCTGCGCAGTGCGCTGAAAAACACGGAGCTTTACACTGCGGAAACAACACTGCAGCAAACCAAAGGCGGCGGCGGATGCTGGGGCTGCTCTGTAACATCCATCCTGTCAGCCTACAGTCTGATTGATTATACGCTGTATCCACATGAAAACGGGACGGTTCCCTGTGGCTTGACGGACATCGGCTATCCTTATCTCAGCGATACTGGTTCTCATGAGGATATCACGCTGCCGCCTGCTGCTGCATCTATGATTTTGTACTATCACACGCTGCAGTGTGCAGATGTGCTGCGGCAGGAATGCGCCTGGCTTCGCTATACAACAACGCCGCAGGAACGTGCCGAAATCTTACTGGATAAGCTACATAGCGGCAAGCCTGTTCTGGTTGCTATGACGGCGGGAAGTATCTCGGAGGGCATGGGCGCACATGCCGTTGTCGCCTACGATGTGGAGTCGGGGGATTATATCGATGCGCATTTTGACCGCTACGATAAGAAGATTTTGATCTATGATCCGGCTTTTCCGCAAAAGTGCAGAGACGGAAGTCCGACTTGGTATGATCAGTGCGACTCACTCTATCTCAATTCCGAAACAGGTGCATGGTGTTTGCAATGGTTCGGATGGTCTACGCATGGTGATGGCGAGATCGTGGCTTTGATCGATGATATCAACCTGCTGAACACCTACGGACTATTGGAGGGTACTGAGCAATATGATTCTGATAAGCCATTCCTTGGCGTGATGACAAGCAATTGGATCAATCAGGAGCATAAACTACAGACGATCACGCTACAATGTGGAACTGTCAGTGTGACAGGTGATGCTACATATCTGGAAACGTCGGCCTTTTATCCTGACAATAATGCAAATGCAGCACTGAATTACCTGACTGAGGATACTGCCTCCGGCTATCGTATGGCACTTGCCCAGCCGCAGGAGCTCGAAACGGTCATGTTCTATGAAAACAGCATCGGGAAGGCATGGTCGGAGCGTGCGCAGGAGACTGATGTGATGCCGGACGGCTATGCGGCAGTGAAGGGCGAAACTGCGCCGTACCTACTTGAATACTGCTGCAACGAAGGGCATTACACCGGTGCCTGGTATCAGGTCACAGCACAGGGCTCTGCCGCAGAAGCGAGCCTGCAGATGGTGGAAAACGGTTGCCTGCTGAAAGCGGATTCCATGTATCGTGTATGTATCAGGACAAGATCTCATGAAAGCGGAGATCAGGTGATTGCATTTTCGACCGATGCAGATGCCGCCCTCCTGACGGAAAATGCTGCGCATACGGTGACCGCATCGGCAGACCTTGACGGTGACGGCACGTTTG
>JAFXOO010000346.1 GCA_017528675.1 Oscillospiraceae bacterium
ATGACGGGCGGTTTTACATGGTCACCACAAATGTCACGGCGGGCGGCAATTTCTATGTCTGGACGGACGATATTCACGGAGAGTGGTCAGATCCTGTCTTTGTGGAGCAGGACGGCATTGACCCGTCACTGTTCTTTGAGGACGGTAAGGCCTATTTCATGAGCAACGGCACAGACGAAAGCGGCGAGCAGGGAATCGTGCAGTGCAGGATTGATATTGCGACCGGAAAGAAGCTCACACCGGCAAAATGCATCTGGAAAGGCGCAGGCGGGCGCTTCCTTGAGAGTCCGCACCTCTATCATATCGGGCAGTATTACTATCTGATGGCATCCGAGGGCGGCACGGAATACGGACACATGGTTGTCTATGCCCGTGGTACCAGCCCAGACGGCCCTTTTGAGAACTATCCGCTTAACCCCGTGCTGACCAACCGGAATCTGGGCGGGTATCAGCTGCAAGGCTGCGGCCATGCAGATCTGGTCGAGGACACGGCGGGGAACTGGTGGATGGTTCACCTCGGCTTCCGGCAGCTCAACGAGTGGGTGATGCACCATATCACGGGGCGTGAGGTGTATCTGGCACCGGTGACGTTCGATGAAAACGGCTGGTTTACGGCCGGCGTAGACGGTACGAACCGGCTCTGGGTCGAGACTGCCCGCATCCCGGATTCTGTCGTACAGGAGCCGCTCCGGAAGCTGACCTTTGCGAACACACGCTACGGCGTGGAGTGGTGCTGCATGCAGAACCCGCAGACAGAGAACTACGACCTGACTCCCGAACGCTTCCGTTTGCGCAGCAATGGGCTGACGCTTGATGATCCGGCAAAGGCCCCGACCTTCCTCGGCATCCGCCAGCAGGAGATGGCAGCGGAGATTGCTGTGAACGTACAGGTCCCCGCCGGAGAAGCCGGTCTGACCTGCTACATGACACCGGAGCAGCATTACGAGATCGGCGTGCGCAGGACTGCGGGCGGCCTTGTAGCGTTCAGACGTCTGCGGGTTGGAGACCTGTGTGTCACAGCGGATGAAACGCCGCTGAGCAGCAGCCCGGTGCGCCTTGTGATCGAGGCATCCGCTTTTGCCTACAGCTTCAGGGCAGAAGCGAACGGGCAGACGTATTTTTTAGGCAGCGCCCAGACAAAATACCTGTCCACAGAGGTTGCCGGGAATTTCACCGGCGTCATGTTCGGGTTATATGCGCAGGGGGATATGGGAGAATCCTTTGCGGAATTTACAGGGTTCTGCTGTCACTATCCGGAAGTCTGAAAACGGTGATGTTGTATAGTTTTTATTCTGCAATATTGTTCAAATCGCTGAATCTTTCCCGTATGCCATACATTTCCGCCTCACGGGACGTATGACTGTATGAACGAACCAAACCTACGCACAACTGAAGGAGGGATCTGTATGGAGATCAGACCTGTCAAGGAACACAAACTTCCCAGATATGCCGCATGCCTCGCAGCCGTCGCATCTGTCAGCATGCTCACCGGCTGCGGTTTTCAGAACAAAGGTGAGGTTGCAACCACCGGAGTCGCCCCGGAACCTGTCACGGAGGAACTGGAGCTTGCCGGTTCAGAAGCCGTGATCGAGGATGATACTGTCAACGTGACGGAATGCTCCGAGAATGCGCCGAATTGCCAGATCGGTACGACCGAAACACTCCCGGATCAGAGCGAATTCCAGCTTGCCGGGGAAGTCGATGCGCCGAGTGATGCGGAGGTTGACGGCTTTGTAGCCGTGTCTCCGGAATTTGACGATGCGAACTATATCGCAGCCGATGTGTCGGAGCTGCTTGCAGATTCTATCCGCAAGGGCTTTGCAGAGCACGGTATCACTGTTGAACCGGACGACACCTGGTTTGACATGCAGAGCAAATACAAAAGCACCGACGGCTCCAACCTCCGGGTGTGCTTCTTTGACGGGTCTGTCGTGGACGAGATCGACGGCATGACCGGCTGGGAGCATGTGGAGGAAATGATGGACAGCACCGGAAAGACCTATGACTGGGGTTTTACCAAGGAGATCTATAAGGCGACCGATGGTGTGACCTACCGGATTGTCTATATCGACCTTGCACGCTGTGGTGATGCCGATGAAAGTGCATTTGCCGCCATTGCGGAGGATCTGACAAAATGAACCTGACATTACATCTGACGGATGCCTGTAATATGGCATGCATCTATTGCACCCGTACCAAGCAGCCGGTGGACATGCCGCAGGAGGTACTGGAGGCAGCATGCCGGCTTGCGTTCCAAAGCGGCAAGCCGGGACTGTGCTTCTTTGGCGGGGAGCCGCTGCTCCGGGAGGAGAGTATCCGTCATGCAATGGATTACTGCAAAAAGCTGTCCCAGGAAACCGGTCAGCCTGTGATGTATAAAATGACAACCAACGGCACTTTGCTTACAGAAGCATTTCTGGAGCGTATCAGCGGCGAAAACTTCGGCATAGGGCTATCGTTCGAGGGACTGGCGCAGGACTGTTGCAGACGGTTTGCGGATGGCAGCGGGAGTTTTTCCGCAGTTGAAGAAAAGGCGGGACTTCTTCTGCGTTATAAACCCACATCGCATGCCATGATGACGATTGCTCCGCAGGCAGCACCGCAGTATGCGGCTTCCGTGCGCTATCTCTATGGGCTTGGCTTCCGGCGGATGACGGCGACCATAGCTTATGGAAAGCGTGTACACTGGACAGATGAAGCACTCGGCGTAATCGGGGCGCAGCTCCGGGAGATTGCTGCTTTTTACAGCGAATGTCTCCTTGCCGGAAAACCGTTCTATTTCAGCCCGCTTGATGCCAAGATCCGGGATTTGCTGTCCGGCTATAACACGGCGGAACGCTGCCACCTTGGTATGCGCCAGATGCCTGTCAATACGGACGGGAAAATCTATGCCTGTACGCAGTTTATCGGTGATCCGGACTACTGTCTTGGCGATGTGTTCACCGGTATCCGTCCGGAAAAGCGCCGTGAACTTGCCAGGTGTGAGGCGGTACCGGAAACCTGCCGGGTGTGCGCTCTGCGGAAACGGTGTACGAATTCCTGCGGCTGTCTGAACCGTCTGGAAACAGGCGATGAAATGCAGGTTTCGCCATTGCAATGCAGCTATGAACGCATGCTGATAACGATTGCAGATGAGACGGCGGATTTGTTGTACGAAGCAAATCCGGCGTTGTTCAGGAAACGATATGTGAAATAACAGGA
The DNA here is from genome assembly GCA_017528675.1 of Oscillospiraceae bacterium. GTDB lineage: Bacteria > Bacillota > Clostridia > Oscillospirales > Ruminococcaceae > UBA3855. The sequence goes on from JAFXOO010000346.1 coordinate 3,202, forward strand.
AAGCACCGGACATGCATCCGGTGCTTTTCCGTTATTGCAGCGCTTCAGAGAACGCCTGGTAGTTTCTGAGCTCCCGGTCTGTGCAGAATACCGCAAAGCAGATATGCCGGAACAGGCCGTGAAACTCCGGGAGCACATCCTTGTACGCCTTTGCCACAACAGCCGGGTCATTCCGGAAGGCACCGCATCCGAATGCACCGAGAACGATGATCTCGTCCTGATTGGCAGCAGCAACGGAAAGCAGATGCCTTGCACGCTTCAGATGCAGTGAATACAGATCATCTCCACTGAGCTGCACCGGCTTGCCGGATCCGGGATTCATCGCATTATAGGGCTTCTCCCGCAGATTCGGTGCTGCACAGGTCAGAATATCCACGGTCACCCACTCCTGCTGCGGCAGGCGCTCCGGGAAGTCTGTGTCACTCTTGCAGATGATGACATCGGGCGTATAGATGCAGGCATCTGTATAGCGCACATCGTGCCGGTTACGGTGAAACCCGTAGTAGCTTTCCCGCAGTACAGGTGTTGCCAGTGACGGGTATAGCGTGGAGTAGCGGCACAGGCATTCCTCCTGTGCTCTGGCTCCCCGTGTGACGCCGCCGCCCGGATTCGTGGCAGAGGCGAAGTTGTGAACAGCGATTTTTGCATCGGGATAGTCTTTCCGGAGCCGGATGGCAGCCTGGAAGGATCGCTCCTTTGTAACGCTGATGTCCGTTCCGAAGGGTCTGCCGTCCGGCAGTGCAGGAGTTTTTCCCTCCGGATAGAGCACGGTGTTCATTACAGATGATGCCGATGCGACGCTCAGCATGGGAGTACTCCGGATGAATCGCATTGTGTCCTCAAAAATCAACGAAAGTTGTAACCGTACATCCATTTTCAGTTCTCCTCATCATAGAGCGTTTCATATTCAGTAATCAGTTCATCGAAGATGGCAACCGCACTGTCAAAGGCATCTGTTCTGGTCATATCCACACCGGCGACCTTCAGGGATTCAATGGGATCCTTGGTGTTGCCGAGCTTCAGGAAGCGGAAATAGCTTTCCAGGGCATCCGGTTCGCCGTTACGGATTCTCCGTACAATATGACTTGCCGCCGACAGTCCGACTGCATATTTGTAGACATAGAAATTGTAGTAAAAATGCGGAATGCGCATCCATTCACGGGCAATCTCCTTGTCAAGCACAATCTCTCCGCCGAAATACTTCTCGTTCAGCGCATAGTACTTCTCACACAGCAGATCCGCCGTGAGCACTTCACCCGCTTCGGACAGTGCATGCGTGATCTGCTCGAACTCTGCGAACATGATCTGGCGGTAGATGGTGCCCTTGTACAGCTCAAGTAGACTGCCGAGAATGGCGAGCTTTTCTTCCCGGTCATCGGTGGATTCCAGCCGGTGATAGGCCAGCACCAGCTCGTTGACAGTGGAGGGGACTTCTGCCACGAAAATCGTGTAATCGGCATACTGCACAGGGTTTGCCAGACGGGTGTAATAGCTGTGCATGGAGTGGCCGGATTCGTGTGCCAGCGTGGAAACGTCATCGTCAAGCCCCTGGAAATTCAGCAGGATATAGGGGTTTGTTGTTGCACTTCCGCCGGAGAACGCCCCGCCGACCTTGCCGGTGTTCGGGTAAACATCGACCCACCTGTCACGGTAGCCCTGCTGTAGTATGCTGACATATTCCTCACCGAAAATGCTGCATGCTGCCAGTACTTCCCCGACAGCTTCAGCATAGGTGAAATGCCGGCGCTTTCCGGTATTGAGCGGAAGGTAGATGTCGTACATATGCATCTCGTCCAGTCCGAATACCTTTTTCTTCAGCCGGTAATAGCGGAACAGCACATCCAGATGTCCGGACACGGCGCTGACCATATTCCCGTACATCTCCGGCGTCATATGATCGGCATACAGTGACGCTTCGAGTGCTGAACCATAGCCCCGCACCTGTGCAACGGTCTTTTCGGCTTCAATCTGCCCTGCATAGAGGGCGGCAAAGGTGTTCCGGAAGCCGTCATAGGTCTTGTAGAGGGTTGTGAAGGCGGCCTTGCGCACCTCACGGTCCGGTGAGCGCATGAACATGGCATAGTTGGTGTCGGTCAGTTCTTCCTGTTCGCCGGATTCCCCTTTGATGGTTCCGAATCTGAGGTCAGAGGAGGTCAGGGTTTCATATGTCTCCTCCGCCGTTTCACGCTCCTTCCGGAAGGCAGCCAGGAGCTTTTCCTCCGGTTCGGACAGCACATACGGTTTGTAGCGGAACTGATCCCGCAGCAGGATACCGTATTCCTCCTCCAGTGCCGGGCACGCCTTGAAGAACGCCTCAAGCTGCTCCGCTGAAAGTGTGAGAAGTGTCGGATCAAACGGCGCAGAAGCGCTGGAATAAGCCGTTGCAAGGTTCTGAACCCGTCCCATGAGCTGTCGGGCTTCGTTGTTTGTCGTATCCTCGGAATACCGGAGATGGGCATAGGTGTAGAGGCGTTCCACCTCCTCGGTGCCGACTTTTGTCAGCATTTTGGCAGCAGCGTACAGCGCTTCTGCGGAGTCTGTCATCTTCGCCAGCACCTCCGGTAAGGCCTGGATATCCTGCTCTGCCTGCTGGTAAGCAGCGTTCCAGGCATCCACATCCGGATAGACCGGGGTCAGATCCCATTTGTCCTGTTCTGCGATTTCATTTCTAAGCATAGAATGCTCCTTTCACATAAAAAAATCAGAAGTTCCGGGAGAGGGAACGGGACACAGCCCCGCATCACCACACCCTATTATATAATGATCCCATCCAGATGATCGCATTCATGCTGGATGACCTGTGCGGTAAAGCCCGTGAATCTGCCTGTTCTGGGCTGGAAGGCCGTATCCAGATATTGCACTTCGATGGATTCATAGCGCACGGTTCTGCGCTCGCCTGTCAGGCTAAGACAGCTTTCCGTTGTTTCAAAACGGCCGGATTTCTTCGTGATGACGGGGTTCACCATCACAATATCCAGGATGCCCGAAGAAAAGATGATGATACGCTTGCTGATGCCGATCATATTGGCAGCCATCCCGACGCAGCCCTTTCTGTGTGCCGCAAGCGTGTCACGCAGATCCTGAATGACAGTAGCATCCGCAGGGGTTGCCGGGAGGGATTTCTTTTTCAGGAATTTCACATCCCTGCAAACAGGCCGTACCATATTACACCTCCAGAAGCGAGCGCTTCATTAGCGCCAGGTCATAAACATCAAGTACGCCGTCTGTCATGGCATCACCGGCAGCGGCATTGGCAAGCTTTGTGCCTTTGTGCAGCCATTTGGTCATGGCGATGATGTCGGCAGTGTCGAATCTGCCGTCATTCGTCACATCATACTGCACAGCACTTGTTTCCGGCGCAGCATAGCCGAAAAGCGCCACCTCATTCAGTGCGCCGCCGCCCTTGACGATGCGGAGCTTGTCGGTCGGTGCAGAATCCTCCGTCAGTGAAATACTCCGGGACATATAGCTGCCCAGATCGCTTGACCACAGGAGTTTTCCGGTGTTGGCATCGTAGATTTCAAGGCTGCCTGTACCGAAGGTATCATACACGCCGAATCCGGTCAGAATATAGGGCTTGTCGAGCGTGATCTCGGTGGAGAAGCCGGAAGCGGTGACATCTGTTTCGGGCGTTTTCAGGTCTTTGGTGTCACCATAGATGAATGCCGGCATGGAGTCCGGCTCATCGAACATCCGCTCAGACTGAGCCTGTGCGGTATCCTTCTCCGCCCGGATGGCCTGCGGTCTGATATACTGCCCACGGCCGTTCACGATGGTCTGCTCCGTGCCGGAAAAGCGTACAAATACCGGCGTTTCGGAAACATCCACCTGCACCTTTCCCGACTTGACGGAGAGGGCCTTTGTCACACCCTCTGCATAGGTGCCGGGGGTTGTCTGGTAAGCAAAGCCAGCCGTTCCGGCAGAGAGCGTATAACCCTTGACAACCTTGTCCTCGTTGGTAGGTGACCACAGACAGTGGATGGTATCGCCCGTCCGACGGTCGGTAAAGACATAGTCCATCACGCCGTCTTTGGAGGCATCCTGCGTGAAATCGGCATCCTTCAGGGTATTTGTCAGGCATGCGGTATAATACCACGCCAGCTTCTTGCTCCATTCGCCCTTTCCGGTGGTAAGGCCGGAATTGTAATACACACCCTCGCCCTCATCCCGGAGCTGGAACTTGGTCATTCTGTCCACGTCCGCACCGACGGCAAGCAGGTAGGTTCTTGCCACACGCTGTGCATAGCGGAGCTGGTACTTTGCATTATCGTGGCTGTCCGTGTTTTCGGCCTCGCAGTCTGCCATGGGAATTTCAAATTCCGAAATCCACAGCTCCGTGCCGGGAGCGTTTTTGTCAATCCACGCCTGAAGCTGCTTTACATGTTCCACAAAGCCCGAATCTTCGGGGTTATAGGTATCAGGCCCCATGTGGACGTTGAGGATATCCACGGCAAATTTACCGTCCTTCCGATGATAGGCAAACCAGAGCCGCATCTCGTCGAGGTATTGCGTCAGCGCATCCGGCGTGAGCAGGCCGCCGATGGCGAGCTTGAAGTTCGGGTCAGCATTCCGGACGCCTGCGTTCGGGATTGTCCCCTCAAGGCCGTCATAATCCGCAGAGCACATTGCTGCCATTTCTGCCGGGGAGAAATAATTCGCCTTGCCGCTCCAGGTTTTGTTCGGCTCGTTGGAGTTTTCCAGCGCTCCGAGCAGTCCCAAGCCGGTCTTCGGCTCGGAGCCCTCTGACACATTCAGGGTCGCAGGATCAACATCCTTGTTGGAGCCGTAGCGTGCCGCCACCTGATAGAAGGCCTGTGCATGGAGCGCATAGCTTGCCGGGTCTGTGGTATCTGCGCCGGACGGTACCGGAATTTCCGGGGGCTTTTCGCCGGAGACATAGGGCGAGCCTCCCTGGAAGCACGGAATGACGGAGATATTCCGGTCAGCCATCGCCTGGTAAAAGCTGTCCATATCGCCCCAGGTACCCTGGGTGAATTTCACCTTTCCGCTGTCGTCGTACAGCCAGCTAAAATTGTGGTACTCCCGGACATTGCCGCCCGCCATGATCGCCGTCATCGGGTCATCAATGAACGCATTGAAGCCGATGCGCTGACCGGCGGTCAGGTTCGTTCTGGGGAGATCGGCAGGAGACGGAGCGGTCGTTTTCTTCTGGGCATCTGTCAGCTCACTTTTCTGATAGCCATAAATTGCCAGTTCGCTGACGCCTGCATCGCCGCATCGTGTGGTAAAGCGCAGGTAGCGTGTCTCGGCAGGCTTCTCAAATGTGATGCCACGCCAGGAATTGTAGCTGTCCGTCTCGAAGGAGGTCAGCGCTTTCCAGCCGTACGGCTCGCCGTATTCCACATTCCATGTCTGCACATCATTGGTGTCGAGAAAACAGAGTCCGGTTACGACAAAGTTTGCTCCAAGGTCAATAAACATCGCATCGTCGCCGTATTCCGCCTGCCAGTTCGGCTTCCAGTTCTTGTTCCGGGTAGTGGCATCCCACAGCGTCTTGTCCACATTGGTGTTGTCCGGGGAAACGGGAACCTTGTCCTGGTCATCGAACAGAACGGTTGCAGGATTGAGATAATCTGCGCCGATATACACGAGATTCTCGTCATAGATTTTAAATCCGGATGCATCGAGGAGTGCCGGCGTATCTGCTGCAACAGCGGGAACCGGCAGCGCCGCAAGCAGCAGCGCACCCGCTGACAGCAGGCAGGGAAGGGTATGCTTCATCCTGATCTCTCCTTTCGGATGGTTGAATTTGCCAGAATTTCACTTTATATTATACTACGCTTTGGAGAAAATGTCAAGACGTGACCGCTCTGTCCGGGTATTTTCTGACTGCCGGAAAAGTCACCCTGAAAGCGACCTTTTTCATTCCGGTATGTGTTATACTACAATTACGGAAGAACCCGAAACCACACAATCCTGAAGGAGGGCTAATCATGAACGAAAAGAACAACATCACGGAAATGGTATTCATCCTTGACCGCAGCGGCTCGATGGGCGGGCTGGAGAGCGACACGATCGGCGGCTTCAACGCCATGATCGGGAATCAGAAAAAGGAGGAAGGCAAGGCATATGTCACCACTGTCCTGTTTGACAACGAGTACGAAGTGCTGCACGACCGTCTGGAACTTTCTGAAGTTCCGCAGATGACGGACAAGGACTACACTGTCCGGGGCTGCACGGCACTTCTGGATGCTGTCGGCAAGACCATCCGGCACATCAGCGACGTCCACAGGTACATCCGGGCGGAGGATGTGCCGGCACATACGATCTTCGTAATCACGACGGACGGGCTTGAAAATGCAAGTCACGAATTCAGCTATTCTGAAATCAAGGAACTGATCGGAGCCAAAAAGAAGGAAGGCTGGGAGTTCCTGTTCATCGGTGCGAACATTGATGCCGCCGAAGAAGCTGCCAGAATGGGCATTCAGCGTGAGAATGCCGCAAACTATGTTGCTGACGGCATCGGCACTGCTGCGGTATTTCATGCAGTATCTGCAACGACCGGATTTCTCCGCCGCAACGGAAAGATCAATCAGGGCTGGCAGACAAGCATTGAAGCCGACAATAAGCGCCGCTCCAAGTAAAGGCAATACCGCACAGAGCTGGTGGTGCAGATGCGCAGTCAGATTTTTCGTCAGATTGTATAGAAATGACGCCGCTGGGCTGGCGCCCAGCAAGGAATTTCTGTGCAAAATGACGGAAAAGATGCA
>JAFXOO010000034.1 GCA_017528675.1 Oscillospiraceae bacterium
GGCACAGTATCTTGCACTGCACAAGCAACATCCGGAGGATGCAGCGCTTCCGCTGATTACGGCGGATGACATCCACTCCGCCATGGACTTCAACGACTCTACAATCCGTCTGCATACCGGTCTGAATGCTGCCGCAGAGCTTGAGCCGCAGGTGCAGGAAAACGCTGCCGCAGCCTGTGAGGCATATAACACGGCAGTGACGGACACGATGACGAAAGGCCTGTCCGCTTTCTGCCTGAATGCGGCGGTTTCCAGGTGGATCTGGTATGTTCTCGGAGGACTGCTGCTGGTGCTGCTGATCTGGATGACTGTGATTCATGTGAAGGGTAAAAAGTCTGTCGGAACCGCATTCAAAGCGTTCAGCATCGCTGCATGTATTCCCTGCTTTGTCCTGCTGCTGTGGGGAGCGCTGTGTGTACCGCTGCTTGGCTGGACGGGCACAGGCTATTTGCAGAGTGCAGCAAAGATGCTGCGGGGAACGTGGCTCATGATCGGTGCTATCGGTGTGCTCGGCTGCATTGCGCTGTTTGGCATTGGTGCAATTGCAGGGAAGATTGCAGTGAAAAGGGCCTCTGCACCGGCTTCCGTTCCCGCACAGCCTGCGCAAGCGCCTGCTCCTGCTGCTGAGCCGCCTGCTCCTGCTGCGGAAACGCCGCAGAACCTCACACGCCGGTTCTGCCGCTTCTGCGGCGAGCCGCTCGTCAATAATGATGCATTGTTCTGCTACAAATGCGGCAGCAAGCAGGCTCCGGTGAGCCTTGAAAAAAACGAAACGGAAGAAGCTAAGGTCTGACACCCCATGTATCCTGAAGAAGGCTGCAATGTCATTTTAATCATTAACAGATATGGCTGCGTAACCTGGGCGGTTATGCAGCCTTTCTCTTTTCATCTGGTCTCTGCAAGGCAGAGCGAATGGTGTAAAATGTAATGTTTTTGGTGTAAAACAGCATTGATTCAGGCGGGAAAAAGCGGTATACTATAGATAACATCAATGTACCGGATTCAGATCATCAAAGGGGGAATCACCATGAAACGCCAGATCGCTGCAATGACCGCCTGTCTGCTGCTGGGGAGCACGATGAGCATGCTTCCTGTATCGGCGGATTATGCAAGGGCATCTGTCCACGATCCGTCCATCGTGAAGCTTGAGGAGGGCGGGTATTACATCATCGGGTCGCACCTCGGTGCGGCACGCTCGAATGATCTGATGAACTGGCGCTCTGCTGCCAATTCAGACCGTGGCTCAACGAATACGACGTTTTTTAAGAACATCTACGCCGACCTTGCCGTACCGGAAAAGTGGTCAAACACCACCAGCGGTTACAACCTTGCCGGGAACATGTGGGCGCCGGATATCATTTATAACCATGATATGGGCAAATACTGCATGTACCTGAGCGTCAATGGGCAGGTGTGGAATTCCTCTGTCGTGCTATGTACGGCAGACAGCATTGACGGCCCCTACACCTATCAGGGAACCATCGTGTATTCCGGGTTCACCAACAACGCTGTCAACAATGTGAAGGATACCGATGTCCCCCGTGTACTCGGTCAGAATCCTGACATCAGCCGGTACCTGTCAAACGGCTCGTGGAATGCCTCCTACGGCACGAATGCCATTGACCCTGCGGTGTTCTATGACGAGGGCGGCAATCTCTGGATGGTCTACGGCTCATGGTTCGGCGGAATCTATATGCTTGAGCTTGATGAAAAGACCGGCCTTCGGGACTACAATGTGAAGTACGAAACAATCCCGAATGTGTCCGATGCCTACATGGGCAAAAAGGCGGCGGGCGGCAATTTCGTTTCCGGTGAGGGGCCTTACATCGAGTATATGAAAGCGCCCGGTGCGGACAAGGGCTATTATTACCTGTTTGTCTCCTACGGATTCTTTAACTCCAACGGCGGCTATAATATGCGTATTTTCCGCAGCGAGCAGCCGGGGGGCCCCTACATCGACCAGAACGGCAACAGCGCCATTTATCCCAGGGGCGGCGA
>JAFXOO010000347.1 GCA_017528675.1 Oscillospiraceae bacterium
GTAATAGTCTGCTCTTTTCTTTCAGTCAGGGATTTTCCATATTATAGATTTACAAGCCCCAGGGCACGGCAGGCATCCAAATGCCTGCATGCTCTGGGACCTTTTTGTATGAATTGTGCATTTGGCAAAAATGCCTGAACGACTGTAAGCCCTTTCTGGAAATCATGTATAATTATTCCTATGAAGGAGGAAAGAAAGATATGAGACTTAGAAACAAAGGGCTTCTGGGTATCCTTTTCAGCTTGGCGTTAGTGCTGAGTCTTCTTCCTGTTTCTGTATTCGCGGAAGACGAAGAAGTGGAAGAAACGGAAGAAGCAGTCGAGACTGTCGGAGAAGTAATTGAGAATGAAACTCCGGAAGAAGTCGAAGAGATTGTAGAGGTGACAGGCGAAACTGAAGAAGAGCCGGGGATGAGTCTGACGGCGCTGGCGTATGATGGGAATCCTTATGCCAGTCTGGTGAACACAACAACTACTGTGGCTTTTAACGGAAAGATGTGGTATATCATCGCGGATAATTCTATCAGTGCCACCGAAGGGAGTGTGATGCTTCTGGCGGCGGATAACAGTTTTGGTTCGTCCTCGTTCGCACCTTCGGGCAATTGGTCCAATGCTTACAGCAATTCAAAAATCAAGACTGACCTTGATGCAATGGTCTCAACAGGCGTTTTTAGGGACGTGGCCGATGCAATCGTTCCTGTTGATCTTAGTGACGTTTCTGTTACGGGAGCGAAACTGTATCTTCTGGATACGAATACAGCCAAAGGGCTTCCCGAGTATATCCGTGACTGCGGATTCTCTGACACAGGAAATGGAGCGTGGTGGCTCCGCTCTGCCGGCGGTAACGATACCAGCGCGGCTTGTATGAACGGCAGTAAGTCCATCGTCGAGTACGGCTCAACGGTGAACCATGTGATAGGCGTTCGCCCGGCTTTACAGCTCAAACTGTCAAAAGTTGTCTTTTCTTCTATCAATTTGATCGGAGGTGCAAATGCAGAACCGACACCGAGTGGGGGCAGCACTGTTCAGAATTATTTCGATTATGGCACCCGCAGTGACATGACCACTGTCACCTACAAGGCAGCAACCGGCTATAAGTTTCCTGCAGAAAGTGCTTACTACACAAAGACAAATGGAATTACTGTCGCAAAAACAAGTGATACAGAAGTGACGGTTTCGGGCAAGCTGGATGGTGCTGCAGCTGCAGACATAACAATCCCTGATGCGGTGAGTCAGAGCGCTTATGTTTGGGAAGGCTCAGGTACTGATACTGATCCCTATCTGATCAGCACCGAGGAAGATCTCAGAGCTCTGGCAACGGCGGTCAATGGGGGCTCTTCCTTCATCAATACAAACTTCAAGCTGAATGCCGACATCACGCTGACCGACTTCTGGACACCGATAGGCTTCAGCAAGAGAGCGAACTATGCCGCCGAGGCGCAGGCGCCGTACTTCGCCGGAACCTTCGACGGCAACGGGAAAACGATCACCGGTCTGAGCAATAAGGTCGGCGATAATACTTACACCCCCGACGCTAGCAGCCTGAAAGGCGACGAATACGTCTACGGCCTCTTCGGCGTTGTCGGCAACGGTGCAGTAATCCAAAACCTTACACTGAGCGGCGTCGATATTGATACGTCCAGGTCGGCAAACCTGAAGGGCGATTCGGTCGGTGCGGCAGTCGGCTATGCCTTCGGTACAGCCACCGTCAGCGGCGTGACTGTCAGCGGTTCGGTGACAGCTGTGGACGCTGTGGGCGGCATTGTCGGCAGATGCTACCAAGTCGACAGCAACATACAGCGGACGATCACGATCACGGACTGCTGCGCCGACGAGATGACCGTGACCGCCACCGGGGCAAAAGCCGGCGGCATTGCGGGCTTCATCGGCGACTCCAATAAGGGTCACTACACCATAATCGTGACCGGCAACAGCTTCGACGGTACCGTGAGCAGCACGACCTATAACAGCCCCATCGCTGTTTTTGGAGCCTTCATGTTTACCGATAATCAAGGGGTTGCCACACCGAATACCAGTGGCAACCAGACCGGCAACATTTACAACATTGACGAAAACACCACCAATACCGGCAAAACAAAACTGAAGGTTGCGAGCGATGGTACAGTCTCCATGTTGAATCCCCACGTCCACGACCTGACCTATGCCGCAGGCGAAGGCAGCACCTCCAACACCATCACGGCAATCTGCTCGGTGGATGACTGCGGATTGACGGACAACAAAGTGACACTGACCATCAGTGCTCCTACGCTGACCGTCTACGGCCAGACCGGCGAAGGCATCAGCGAGGTAGCAACCCTGACCGGGCTGACGGAATTCAATACCGCCAGCGGCAAGACGATTGCTATAACGGACATCAAGTATTACAAGGCCACCAAGAGCGGCAGCGATTACATCAAGGGCGATGCTCTGGACGCGGCGCCCACCGACGCGGGCAATTACATCGCGGAGATTACTGTCTCTGGCGTAAAGACCAGTGAGGGTGAAGACAAGAGCGTTACTGCTGGCGTGGGATACACCATCAGTAAGGCAAATCCTGAAGCCGCTGCAGTTACTGCAAATAATCGCACTTACGACGGCACAAAGCAGCCGCTAGTGACTGTTACAGGCGAAGCGAAGGGCGGTACGATGCAATATGCCCTCGGCACAGACGCGACCACAGCCCCGACCACCGGCTGGGGCACTTCCATCCCGACAGGTACCGAAATCGGAACCTACTATGTCTGGTACATGGTAAAAGGAGATGAGAATCATATAGATTCTGCACCGGCATGTGTCACTGTGACAATTGATAAGGCAGCTCCCACATTTACTGCACCGAAGGCAAAGACCGGTCTGGTAGAAAACGGAAAAGCACAGGAACTGATCACCGCAGGTACAGCAACCGGCGGAACAATGCTCTATGCCCTTGGCAAAGATGATAAGACAGCCCCGGATGCATCTGCATTCAAGGAAGCAATTCCTTCTGGAACCAATGCCGGTACTTACTATGTCTGGTATATGGTGAAGGGGGATGCGGATCATTCAGATTCCGAAGCAGCATGTGTCACTGTGACAATTGATAAGACAGGTCCGACTCCGACACCTGCTCCAACACCATCTGACAAGGTTCAGATGTACCGTCTGTACAATCCGAACAGCGGAGAGCA
>JAFXOO010000035.1 GCA_017528675.1 Oscillospiraceae bacterium
AACAGTAGTATTTTCGGGATGTTTCTATACATACATATCTATTATACACCCCTGCTCCGGCATTGTCAATACCAAACAAATGGCAGCTCCTATTTTTGTAGAAAACAGAAAAAGCAGACAGAAAACCGTCTGCTTTGTCAAACAAAATGCAAAAAGCCCCCGGAAAAGCCGGGGGCTTCTGTCGTTACAGCGTCAGCAGGAAGCGGATCCAGCCGCCCTGCTCACAGGTAACCTGAATCCGGATACGGTGCACATCCATGATGCTCTTTGCAATGGCAAGTCCCAGACCGTAGCCGCTCTTGCCCTTGTTGTTCCGTGCCTTATCGCCCCGGTAGAAGCGCTCAAAGATCTGCTCCGTCTCTGCCGGCGAGATCTCACATCCTGTATTGTAAAACTCCAGGATGCAGTGCTCACCACGCCGCAGCAGCGTAACCTTGATGATGCCGTTTTCATCGGAGTACTTGATCGCATTGTCAATGAAAATCGCACAAAGCTGGCGGATATGCTGCTCACTTCCGTGATAGGTCACATTCGGCTGCACATCCATCTCCAGATTCCGGTGCTGTTCAAATGCCGCACTTTCAAAAGGCAGCGTCGTTGCGGCAACTGCCATGGAAAGGTCGAAATCCTTGAATTCATACTCCTGTGTGGCATTGTCCATTCTCGCCAGACGAAGCAGGTCACCGACAAGCTGGTTCATCCGCCCGATCTGTTCCTGCATATAGCCAAGCCACTTGTTTTCACCGATCTCATCCTGTAAGATATCCGCATTCGCCGTCAGCACGGCAATCGGCGTTTTCAGCTCATGACCTGCATCTGAAACGAACTGTTTCTGACGGGTGAATGCCGACTGCACAGGATCCGTGATCTTTTTTGACAGGAAAATCAGAATCACCAGCAGCACCAGCAGCATCAGAATTCCGATCACTACCGTCAGCCGGAACAGATTATTCAGCAAGCCCTGGTCAGAGGTCTTATCTGTGATAACCAGCAGCGTACCATAGGATTTCTCGGCACGGCAGAATTGCAGCCATCCGTACATGCCCCTGTTCTTGCCGGTCTCAAGGATACCAGCCAGAATCTCTTTGGCCTCGTCCTCTGTATAATCCTCAGTATTGCGCAGGCCGAGGAAGTTTCCCCCGTCATCGGCCATAATCGCAAAATGGTCAATCGTGATGGAGATATTCCATCTGTCCGGCCGCGGCTCTCTCGGTTCCGGAATCTGCTCCCCGGTGGTATGCTCAGACGGCGGCGGCGGATTTGTCGTATCCGGCTCCGGCTGCGTTTCCGCTGCCGTCACTGTCTGCCGGGATTCGGGGGACTGCTGCGGGGATGTCTGTACCGCAGGCGGGTCTGTCACGTTCTCCTGTACCTCCTGGGGAGGCGGTTCTGTCTGCGATGGCAGGATTTGTCTGGTTTCCGTTTTGTCATCGTCATCGCTGCTATCATCATCCGGTTCCTGCGGCTGCCACGGCTGCGGGATGCTTTCCTCCGGCCGCTGCTCCTGCCATTCCGGCGGCGGCCATCCGCCCCGGCTTTCGGCCCTGTCCTGCTCCCGTTCGGAGTTTTCCGGTTTTCCCGGCTGAGCGGGCTTCTGCTGGGCATCCTGATTGCCCTGGCCGCCCTAGCCCCAACCCCAGCCCCAGCCGCCGTTTTCGGGTGCATCCTGGGCTTCCTCCTGCGGGGTCTGGCGGAC
>JAFXOO010000348.1 GCA_017528675.1 Oscillospiraceae bacterium
GCTTCCCGCAGGACGGCTGAGAGACAATAGAGGAGGTCAGGGGGAACACGCTCTCCACACGGTCGCACCTGATCGACATGCAGGGAGCAAACTGGCTCCGGATGCGTGTGACCAGTGCAGAGGGCAGGAAGATCGCTCTGAATCTGGATATCCACGATGCCTCACAGGGAAACTCGGATAGCTGGATCTTCTTCGGCGACTCCATCACGGCTGGCGGCATGGGAAATGCCTGGGGGACGAGCTATGCGGCGTATGTCCATGCGCTCGACGCCCGGTATGCGCCCATGCAGCAAAACGGCGGCATCGGCGGCATTTCCAGCACAGAAGGCCGTGAGAATATCGACAAATGGCTCCAGGGAACGGCGGCACAGTATGTCAGCATTGCCTATGGTACAAATGATTCGTGGGGAAATATGAACAGCGCCGACCTCTATTATGAGAATACGAAGTACATGATTGATGCCGTCCTGAAAGCCGGTAAAACCCCGGTGCTGCCCAAAATCCCGTATGCATCAAATCCCGATGTCGGCAATTATACAGGTGAGCACAATGCGATGATCGACCGCCTGTATGCGGAGTACGGGGACAAGCTCATTCACGGCCCGGATTTTGAGCGTTATTTCAAAGCCAACCCCGGCGGGCTGAGTGATGACGGCGTGCACCCGAATGCAGAGGGCTATGAAGCGATGCGAAAGCTCTGGGCACAGACAATGTATGAGAATGTATATACCAAAGCGATTGCCTGCCTGCCGGGTGATGTGGACGGTGACGGCAGCATCAGCGTGGCCGATGCTGTCATGCTTCAGAAATGGCTGCTGCGCACCGGAACGCTCACTGTCCCACAGGCAGCGGACATCTATGAGGATGGTGCTGTGGATGTGTTTGACCTTGCACTGCTGAAACGGCTGCTCCTGAACCAGCCGCACGAATCTGCTCCCGATCCGGCACCGGCAACAACACCGGAGGAGTATATGGACAGCATCAGAAATCAGATTGCAGACAGACTGCCCGCAGGTGCGGCAGATGTCCGGAACGGCGTGGATTACGGCGAGATGCGTTCCTGCACCTACTGGTCATCGACCAGGGAGCGGGAGACGCCTGTGCGTGTGCTGCTCCCGGCAGGCTATCACGAAAACGAGACCTACCCTGTTCTCTACCTCCTGCACGGCTACTGGAATGATGAAACGACCCTCTCCGACCCGGATTCCGGCTTACAGACCATAATCGGAAACCTGATCGCAAGCGGTGATGCAGAAAAGATGATTGTGGTGTTCCCCTACATCTACACGAGCAAGACCATGCCGTACTGCACGGGGATGGATGCGGTCAACAACCAGAATTACGACAACTTCATTTATGATCTTGAGAACGATCTCATGCCCTGGATGGCACAGAATTTCCCGATAAAGACCGGACGGGAGCACACTGCGATCAGCGGCTTTTCGATGGGCGCAAGGGAATCGTTCTACATCGGCGTAAAGCTTTCTGACCGGTTCGGCTATGTGGGGAGTGTCTGCACGGCACCGGGACTCTCGCCCGGAATGCTTGAAACCTCCGGCCTGAAATTCACCGAACAGCCCTATCTGATGCTCCTCTCCGGCGCTGTTCATGACGGCGTTGTCGGGAACAATCCGGAGAATTATCACAATATTCTCACCGCCAACGGAGTGCCGCATATCTGGAATTCACTCCCGGATGGCGGCCATGACAACAACAGCATCCAGCCGCATGTATACAATCTGGTGCGGTTTGTCTTCAAGGCAGAATAACAATCTTCAGACAGCAGAGGGATCCGTGTGGAAGCGGATCTCTCTGCTGTCTGTCATTCCCTTTGGTGCCGGTGCAGGTAGCGTTGACAATGACGGTCGCATCCGTGCACGCTTCTCATCGGGCTGTTTCAATCGCCTGATGAGACATTAGCCGCAAAACAATACATCCGCTCCATGCGTAATCGCACAGAGCGGATTCAATGGGGGATTTATGAAGAAGCATTCTTATCGCAGTTGAAGCAGCTCCCGTTTCATCAGTGACAGATCAAATACATCAATGCTGCTGTCCGCATACAGATCACCCGCCTGCCAGTCAACCAGGTCTCCCACATTCAGGAGATATTTTTGCATCATAAGGATGTCTGTCACATCCAGCCGCCCGTCTGCATTGACATCCCCACGGACAATCTGCGGTGCTGCCTTCTGCGGCTCGATGATATAGGGGATGTCACCCAGCGCATAGCTGCCGTCACGGTTGGCACGGAGGGTTACGTCCCGGACAACAGAAGTGCCGTTGTCAATGGCATAATTGCCGTCCGGCTGCTTTGTCATCGTGACAGAGGTGCGCTCTCCGGTATTCCGGTCTGTGAGCGTATAGCTCCCGTCCGGCACAGCGGGGCAGACCGGCGTGATTTTCCAGAGCTGACAGTCGCCGCCCCAGTATTCCCACTGGTTCAGATTGCCGCCGTTGTCCTTTGACAAATCGTACACATCAAGTCCTGCCTTGTCAGCGGAACACTTTGAGACGATGGCATAGTAATTCTCGTTTTTGATGAGCTTCCAGAGCTGATTGTCTGCGCCGGTAAAATGCTGCAATTCCACATTCTGCCCATTCTCCGCAGAAGCCGCTGCAACAGCGAGGCACTTGCCTTCATCCGCCATCGAAACGAATTTGCAATAGCCGTCCTCCGCAGCAATTATGCGCCATTCCTGCGCAGAAACGCCTTGCTTTGCCCATTGCTCCACATTCGTGCCGGCTTCGGTACGGTTGCCTGCCGTGCTGAGCAGGAGACTGCTGTTCTTGTTGGTGATGGTGCAGGACACGCCGCTGAGCAGGTCAGTGTCGCAGAGCTTCACAGAAGTCCCGAAGCCCTGTGCCGTCTCCGGCGCATAGACGAGGGCGCTGTTCTCATTCAGGAGATCAACCGTATCCTCTGCCTCGCTGTAGGCGGAGCGCTTGCTGCCCCAGACGCAGGTATTGTTGCCTGTCGCAGTGAAGGTCATACGCATGGTCTGAGCTGCCGATTCATCCGCCTGCACCAGAAATGCACCTTTATAGGTCACGCCGCCGAATGTGATGTGCATATAGGGTGTGCCGTTCTGCATATCCCATGTACCGGACACATCGCCGGAGACTGTACCGTCCTTGTTCAGGGAAAGGCGGCGGGGCTTTTCAACATCGGCGCTCTTTTCGTTCTCGAATCTCTGGTTCAGGGTGTGGAAAATGAAATCGTAATCACCGGAAACGGCTGCAACGGAATGTCCTTTTTCCGAGAGAGACTCACCGGAATACTCATACGGTGCCGCCGAGAACCAGCCGTCCTCATTCATGATGAGCTGGTGTACACGCACCTCATGGAAGCCGTAGGCATCATCAAATTTCGTGTGGTAAATGACATAGAGCTTCCCGTCATCATCCATCAGTGCGGAGTTGTGTCCCTGTGCCTTGAACGGACGATCATTGCAGCTCCACTGGTAGTTACTCATCAGACGTTCACCGA
>JAFXOO010000349.1 GCA_017528675.1 Oscillospiraceae bacterium
TATTGTCTTAGGACATCCAACGAATCTGATGGATGAACCTGAGATGATAGCATAATCAGAAAGCTTCTTGATAGTGTCCATCGAGTCATTGCCGCCGATGTACAGAAAGATTTCAATCTGATGGATTTCGAGCGTATGCAGGATTTTCTCGTAAATCTCCGGGGCTTCCTTGGAATCGGGCAGCTTGTAACGGCAGGAACCGAGCATTGTTGAAGGCGTCTGCCGCAGCAGCTCCATATCCTCATTGGTGCGGATGATGGATTTCAGATTTATCAGCTCATCTCCGATCATGCCTTCGATGCCGTTGATGGAGCCGAAGATTGCATCGATCTGCTCCGTCAGCAGCCCTTGCTTAAATATGCCGATCAGACTGGCATTGATCGCACATGTCGGTCCGCCTGATTGAGCAATTGCTATATTCATATATGTACCTCCTGGATCTGTCCTGTCGGGATAGATGTATGTTATTATTATAACAGAACACGACAAAAAATGCAACCCCCTGCGGCAAGATTCTGCTGTGGAGCGCAGGTGTATCAAAAAGAGCCGGGGAATTCTATCACAGGATAGTATAATGAGTTTTCAACAGCGAAAAGTTTTCAACATCTGAATTAAGCGAAATACTGCGGTTTGTAGTGCTGCAAATATGCTTTTCAACATTTTGCGGTATACCATATGTTGTGTGCGGGAAAGGATGTTCTTATTTTGGGATGGAGTTCTGGATTACGGTGTTTTTTGTTGAAACGGCTCAAATTGAGTCTCTTTACTGGAGATTTGCACATATTCAACCAATCCTGTTTGTGCATCTTCACAATTGACAATCTGTTGATTATACTGTATACTTAAATATAGCAATTTCTGACGAGTACAAGATATTGTAGTATCATGGTGGGAGGTAAGCGGAATGCTGATGTATATCACGAAACGGGACGGCAGAAAAGTTCCGTTTAATGTGGAGAAGATCGCAAACGCCATATTTAAGGCAGCTAAGGCAGTCGGAGGTACGGATTATGATGAGGCTACCCGGGTCGCTGAGGAGGTCTGCCGGCTGACAGAAGCAAAGTACGGTGATACACCTACTGTTGAACAGGTACAGGATCTCGTGGAGAAGGTTCTGATCGAGCGGGGACATGCGCAGACTGCAAAGGCGTATATCCTCTATCGCTATGAGAGGACCCGTTCCCGTGAGATGAAGACCAACCTGATGTCTGTGCTCAACGAGCTGACGTTCCATTCTGCGAAGGACAGCGATATCAAGCGTGAGAATGCCAACATTGACGGCGATACTGCAATGGGAACAATGCTGAAATACGGCAGTGTTTCCGCGAAGGAGTTTTATGAGCTTTATGTGCTCAAGTCTGAGCATGGAGAGGCACACAAAAACGGTGATATCCACATCCATGATCTGGATTTTCTGACACTGACCACAACATGCTGTCAGATCGACTTGCTGAAGCTCTTTCATAACGGTTTCTCAACCGGCCACGGCCATCTGCGTGAGCCGAACGATATCGCAAGTTATTCTGCTCTTGCCTGCATTGCCATCCAGTCGAATCAGAATGACCAGCACGGCGGTCAGAGTGTGACGAACTTCGATTACGCAATGGCTGAGGGCGTAAAAAAGACCTATGTTTCGAGATACAAGCAGAATCTCAGTCGTGCTCTCGAACTGCTTGCAGATCAGGAAAATGCCGATGAGTATGCCGGCAGGCTGATTGCAGAGCTGAATGCTGCCGGTATCGTTCCGGTTCTTGCCAATGACAACGGGGCTGAGGATAAGCTCAGGACGCTGCTGGGACTGGATGAGGCGCTGACAAGCCGTATCCTTGCTTTCACTGCAAAACACGCCTATCAGGAGACAAACCGTGCGACCTACCAGGCAATGGAAGCGCTTGTTCACAACCTGAATACCATGAACAGCCGTGCCGGCGCACAGACGCCGTTCTCCTCGATCAATTACGGTACGGATACCTCACCGGAAGGCCGCATGGTCATCGAGAATATTCTGCTTGCCAATGAGGCAGGTCTCGGCAACGGGGAAACGCCTATTTTCCCGATTCATATTTTCAAAATCAAGGAAGGCATCAACTATAATCCCGAAGATCCGAACTATGACCTGTTCAAGCTGGCTTGCAGGGTATCCGCAAAGCGCTTGTTCCCGAATTTCTCGTTCCTTGATGCGCCCTACAATCTCAAGTACTACAAGCCCGGCCGCTTTGAGACCGAGGCCACCTACATGGGATGCCGCACCCGCGTGATCGGAAA
>JAFXOO010000350.1 GCA_017528675.1 Oscillospiraceae bacterium
CTGTTCCTGCATCCTTTGCAGCTTCACACGAAGCTCAGGAAGCTCCTGCTTGAGCGCCTTCTGCTCCGCTTCATATGACTGGGAAAGTGCTTCATATCGGCTATCGGAGATTTTGCCGAGCGCATTGTCCTCGTACAGCTTGCCGATGATCGTGTCCAGCTCTGCACATCGCTTTTCCTTCTGCGCATACGTCTGCCGGATGGTCTCCGCTTCCTTGAAAGACATGCTCTCATGCTGGCTTTCAAGGCTTCGCCGAACTGCTGCTCGTCCATCTGATACTGCGCCAGCACCCGCCGGATGTCCATGAGCACAATCTCCGTGATGGCCTTGTATGAGATGTGATGGTAGGAGCAATAGCCCTTGCAACTGACAGGCGGAGACCAAGCGCAAGCCACGATTTTCAGATCTTCGGCGCTCCGGCGAGCAGATACAAGCCGGGGTAGAGCAGCTTGTACACGATGAATGCTGTTGACATTTCAGTTGATGTCTGGTATAATGATGGTATTCCATCATGTGAAAAAAGCCGCTTGCCGTATCTGTGGATTGCAGATACGGCAAACTATTTTTCTGAATATTGATACACTTTCCGTTCACAGCCTGTCTTATAGAATGAAGCCTGTTTTTGAAGGGAGGAACGCTTATGACGGAATCACAGATCCGCAGCCTGATGCAATTCCAGCCGGAGCAGGGCGAAAAAGCGCTGTATGAGACTTACTACCGGTACGTCTACGCCATCGCTTTTCGGATTATTCATCCTGTCGGCACGCACGAGGATGTGGAGGAGTGCGTGATTGATGTGTTTTTGGAGATATTCCGACATTTTGCGGCGATCCGGGAGGGCTCTCTAAAGACCTACATCGGCATGACTGCCAAAAACAGGGCGGTCAATGCCCATCATTCTATCCTTGCAAGAGCGAAACGGACGGAACCGCTTGATGAGAATGAAGCCGCAGACCTGCCCGCTGCGCTCGATGTGGCAGAAACGGCAGAGCAGAAGGAGCTGACGCAGCGGTTACTGCAGAGCATCAAGGCGCTCGGTGAGCCGGATTCGGTCATTCTCATCCAGAAGTATTTTTTTGACAGGAATGCTTCCGAGATATCCCGCATCATCGGGAAAAGCCCTGCATATGTCCGTATTCGCTGCTCACGGGCACTCAAACGTCTGCGCCCGGTGCTTGAAGATCTGAAGTAAAGGAGGGATTCTGATGAATGAGAACAAACTGACATCACTGCTGCGATCAGCAGATCTTGAATCCGTGGAGCAGATCGCAGAGCTCTCGCCAGTGACGGACGATGCGACCAGACAGCGCATCTGGCAGCAGATCAAAGTGAGAAAAGCGGTCTCTATGCCGATGAATGATGTGGATGCGGAGAGCGTAGAACCAGCTCCGGAAAGAAAGCCGCGGCACTGGCTCGGCTTTGCGGCTGTTGCAGCCGCTATGCTGATTTTAATGGGAACGGTCATCCATACATTGCAACAAATGCCCTCCCCCCGAATGAAGCCGGGTACGGCTGCCACACAAGCGGATGAGGATACGTCCTCGGTTCAAGAGACAAACACAGCAGAAGCACTCCGGCAGCAGCTCGCCGATGCCAATGCAGATGAGCGTGACCGCTGGCAGGGGCATGTTATCCAGGCGGACAGGATCGGAAATATGCAGCTATATGGTGTTGTTCCGTCCGGTTCCGTGGATTCAGACGGCAATGATAATTTGACTGTCATATACCAGGATCCGGACAACGAGTCCTTTGCCTGGATCAAGTATACCCGTGCAACGCTCCGGGAACTGACCGGCAGCTCTGATCCTCACATCACAGGCAAGAACCTCTCGACCTTGTTCATCGGCAGCAGCGACATGCCAAAGCCGGAGGAACATGACGGCAAAACGCAGTTTACCGTAGAAATGCAGTTCTATCGTGTGAGCGTCATCATGACTGGCACAACCACCGGGGAGCTTACCGAGCTGATCCGGGTGTTGAACAATGCGCTGGATAACAGGGCGGATGACGAGCTCCCCGGAACGCCGGAGGACTATACCTTTGATGATCTGACCTATCAGCAGGCGCAGGAGAGCACCGGCTACCTGATCCCGTGGGAGGTCATGGGCTTTGAGGAACTTGACTCACTCATGAAGCTGCAAAGTATCCGCTATCACCAATACAACAAGGGTAATGAAGTGTGGCGCTATCTGATCGTCATCTACAAGGGCAGCAGCGGTTCTGTCCGCCTGACCTATCTGCCGGGAGAATTCAAGGACGAAGCATTGGGCGATCTGAATTTTGCAGATGTACCGGAGGTGACGTTCCCCATTACGCAGTATGCTGACATACCCCGGACGAATACCGGAGGCGATGTCCCTGCTTATGACTTCCGGTTCAGGAACGGTGACTGGAACATTCACTGCGAGGCAGAAGC
>JAFXOO010000351.1 GCA_017528675.1 Oscillospiraceae bacterium
AGATGATGACGCTCTTGAAGCTCTTGAATACCCGCATCGCCGAGAGCGCCGGGAAAATGATGAGCGCCGAGATCAGCAGCGAGCCGACCAGGTTCATCGCCAGCACGATGATCATGGCGGTCACAACGGCGATGATGAAGTTATAGAGATTCGCCTGGATGCCGCTGGCCTGCGCAAAGCTCTCGTCAAAGGTCACGGCGAAGATCTTGTGGTAGAACAGCAGGAAAATTGCCAGCACCACAATTGCCATGATGACGCAGAGGGTCACATCGAGCGGCCGTAGCGTCAGGATGGACGTCGAGCCGAACAAGGTGCTGCACACATCGCCGGAGATGTTCGACGAGGCGGGGAACACATTCATCAGCATATAGCCGATGGCGAGGGCGCCGACCGAGATCATCGCCACGGCGGCATCGCCCTTGATCTTGGTGTTCTGTCCCGTTCGCAGGAGCAATACCGCAGAGAGCAACGTGACCGGGAGGACGATCGCCATGCGGTTGGTCAGTCCCGTGACGGCTGCCACTGCCATCGCGCCGAATGCCACATGCGAAAGGCCGTCACCGATGAACGAGAAGCGTTTCAGCACGAGCGTCACGCCGAGCAGCGAGGAACAGAGTGCGATCAGCAGCCCGACAACGAACGCATAGCGCACGAACGAGTAATTGACAAAATAATCGACAAGTTTTTCAAGACTGCTCATCATCCAGACCTCCTGCTGCAAGGAACGACTGCCCGACACGGCTGTTCCGGTATTCGTCAGCGGTGCCGAAGAAGAGCTGCTTCCGGCTGCCGATGTGCAGGATATGCGAGGCATAGCGCACGGCGGCGTTGACATCGTGGGAGACCATGATGATGGTCACGCCCTCCTTGTTGAGGCGGGCGATCATTTCGTAGAGGTCGAGCTGTGCCTTCGGGTCAAGTCCCATGACCGGCTCATCGAGGAGCAGGAGGTGCTTGGTGGCACACAGCGCCCGTGCGAGCAGTACTCTCTGCTGCTGACCGCCGGAAAGATCCCGGTAGCAGCGCTTCGCCAGATGGTCGATGCCGAGCTGCTGCATGGTCTCATCGGCACGCTGCTTCTCCTCCTTGGTGTAGAAGGGCCGCAGCCCCGAACCGGACAGGCATCCGGAGCGCACGATCTCCCGGACGGATGCCGGAAAATCCCGCTGCACGATCGTCTGCTGCGGGAGGTAGCCAATGCCCTTGGTATGGCGGGTGATCTCGCCGCTTTTCTGGGATTTTAACCCGAGCAGCGCCTTGACGAGCGTGCTCTTGCCGGAGCCGTTTTCACCGAGGATGCAGAGATAATCCCCCTCCTCGACAATGAAGTTAAGCCCTTCGGCAACAATGCCGTCCTCATAGCCCAGGACGGCGTCTTTACAAGTAATCTGTATCATAGTATTCCTCATAATCTGTGAAAATGAAAATCGTTTTCAAATTTTATTATACCATGCTTTGCAGAATTGTCAAGCTTGTCAATGCTTTTTTCACAAAAATTTCATATTCCGGGGACGGCAGCAGGATTCTGCGGGAAGCACTGCGGATTTCTTGACATTGTCCGGTGGTTGTGCTATAATACAAGATGGATGACTGCGGGCATGGTGACCTGCCTGCGCAGCATCCTATTCTGACCGGAGGTAATCAACATGAAGAATTATCCCAGGATCCTGACCATTCAGGATATTTCCTGTGTCGGGCAGTGCTCCCTGACAGTGGCGCTGCCGATTCTGTCCGCCTGCGGGGCGGAGACCTGCATTCTGCCTTCCGCCGTTCTTTCGACGCATACAGGCGGCTTCAGCGGCTTTACCGTGCGGGATCTGACCGACGATATCCCCGCCATTGCCGCCCACTGGCAGAAGGAGGGGATTCTGTTCGACGGCATTTACACCGGCTATCTCGGCAGCATCCCGGAGATCGGCTATGTGCAGGACATTTTCCGCACACTCCGCCGGGAGGGCGCAAAGACCTTTGTGGACCCGGCAATGGCCGACAACGGCAGACTCTACGGGGCATTCGACATGGCATATGCCGATGCGATGAAGCCGCTGTGCTTCGGCGCAGATGTAGTGCTCCCGAATCTGACGGAGGCATGTCTGCTGACGGATACGCCCTACCGGGAAACCTATGATGAGGCCTATATCACGGAGCTGGTCGGCAAGCTCCAGGCGGCAGGTGCCGGCACGATCGTGCTCACGGGGATTTCCTACTCTCCCGACCGGACCGGCGTGGTTGTTGCCGGGGACGGCAGGACGCAGTACTACAGCCATCATCGCATTGACCGCACCTGCCACGGTACCGGCGATGTCTTTGCATCGGTCTATATCGGTGCAGCGCTGCAAGGTGTTCCGGCATTTGAAGCAGCAAAGCTTGCGGCTGATTTCACTGTCAGCAGCATTGAGGCGACAGTAGCGTATCCGGAGCACTGGTACGGCGTGCGGTTCGAGACACAGCTCCCCGCACTGATACAGGCGTTGCAGACACTCTGAGCTGCTGTGAAATCAGTGAAAGCGCTGCATCAGTGCTTCCCAAGAAAGGATAACACATGAAAAAGAACAAGCATCTTCTGGTACAGATCGGCATACGGGTAACAGTTTTTTTTCTGCTGATATGCACGCTTCTCGGTTCTGTGATCTTCTGGGGCTGCGGACGCCTCTATCTTACGGGCAAGGAGGAGATGCTGGATAAGGAACTGATTCACATTCAGAACGATATTACACCAGCCGTCTTTCCGGCCTTGTTTGAATACTGGCGGGAGAATTGTGACAGTCTTCCGGCGGAACTGAACGAAGAACAATGGGAGATGGTCTATGATTACATAGCGGATGTGGAAACCATCAATGATGAAGCGTTTCGGGAATTCCCGGATGATGTCAAGCTGTACTATTCCAAGATGTGTTACGACAGCATGGTCAGCACCGTTAGCTATGATATCAGCACCTTTCAGCTCTATGGCCTCAGTGTTGTGGACGTCAGCGAGGAATACGGCGGCTTTATCTATACAATGGGGATAGAGAATCCTGAGCTGAGTGAAAACGCCTTTGGTGAGCAGTATCCGTATGTGGACGACACAATGATGGAAAGCATCCGCTCCTGTGAACTCAATGAAACGCAGTACGGCCAGTATTATTTTACAAAAGACCCGTCCAATGTAGAGAATATATATGTCGGCTGTATCCCGCTGTTTCAGAACGAAGACGGAACACAGGTCGCTGTTTTCCTGGAGTATAACTGGACAGAGTTTCGTAAGCAGTTGGTACGGAATACACTGGTTCTGATCGGCACCTGTTTATTAGACATGCTGATTGCCGGAACGGCGCTGCTGCTGTATCTGCGCAGGGTGGCGATCAATCCGGTGGTGCAGATACAAAAAAGCGTGCGGGAATTCATGACCACACGGGACAGCAAGCAGGTTGTTTCGGAATTGCAGACCATCAGGGCGAAGAATGAATTCGGAGTGCTGTCTGACGATGTGGCACAGCTATCAACGGAAATCTCCAACTATATTACAGAACTGGAGCAGTCCAAGGAGACCATCCGGGTTCTGACCACCGAGGTTATGGATGCGCTGGCACACACCATCGACGCCAAGGATTCCTATACCAACGGTCATTCCCATCGTGTGGCGATCTATTCGAGAATGCTCGCCAGGAATCTCGGCCTTTCAGCGAAGGAGCAGAATAAGGTCTACTGCATGGGACTGCTGCACGATATCGGCAAGATCGGTGTTCCCGGTTCCATCATCAATAAGACAACCAGGCTGACGGATGAGGAATACGAGATCATCAAGTCGCATTCGGTTCTTGGCTACGAGATCCTGGATGAAATCCAGAGCTTCCCGGAGCTTGCCCAGGCTGCACGCTGGCACCATGAGCTCTACGACGGCAGCGGCTATCCGGATAAGAAGTCCGGCGAGGAGATTCCGCTCCTGGTCAGAATCATTGCAGTTGCGGACAGCTACGACGCCATGACCTCCAACCGCAGCTACAGAAAGTATCTGCCGCAGGATGTGGTAAGAGCAGAAATCGAGAAGAATATCGGAAAGCAGTTTGATCCTGAGGTCGCAGCCTGCATGCTGAAGATCATAGATGCGGATAAGAACTATGCACTGCATGAATGAGCACTCCCTCTGATACCGGTTTTCATGCAAGCTCCCTCAATAGCTCGATGCAGTCTGTCAAAAAAGCTGTTTTGCAGGGTTCGGGGCGGCAGCCCTGATCGGGGTGCTTCGGGTCGAAGACCCCGCAATATAGCCCCTCCCCCGCTGGGGGAGGGGTTGGGGTAGGGGCGCTCACCG
>JAFXOO010000352.1 GCA_017528675.1 Oscillospiraceae bacterium
CCTGCTACAGATAAACCCACGGATCCGACGGAAAATGGCTTGTGCGGCGATGTGGATGAGAGCGGCAAGGTGGACATCATTGACGTCATTGCACTGAACAAGAACCTGATGATCGGTGAGAAGATCTCTGAACAGGGAATGCGCAACGCAATTACGACAAAGGAAAAGAACCGGAATCCGGAGCCGCTGGACTCTTTAAATATATTAAAGTATGTCGTAGAGATCTACCCGTCGCTTCCGGTCTGAACAGGAACCGGTAACAAAGGCAATATGCACGGAAATTGTGCAATCTGACCAGAAAATGGCCTTGAAAATGCGCTTTTACCCCTTGAAACAGTGCGGTTTCCGTGCAAAATATCTAAAAACAATGCTCAGTAACCGTTTTGTAACAAACGACAAAAAGAGGCTATTTCCTATACAACATGCACAATAAAAAGGCAAGAGTTTTGTGCACATCATTCAAAAAAAGTAAAAGAATGATTTTTAGCATTGACTTTTTGGGCTGAGTGATGTATATTAGTGTTAGTGAAGGCAAGCACTCTGTGAAACCCGGGATCCAGGGTTGAATCAGAGAATGCGATGAAGCAAAGATTTGAAGGTGTGATAATGGTTTCTATAAAAGACATTGCTCAGGCGTGCGGTGTTTCGACAGCAACCGTTAGCAAGGCACTGAATAATCGGGAAGATGTGAATCCCCAGACAAGGGAACGTGTGCAGGAGACCGCCAGGCAGCTCGGATACCTTCCGAATGCGATGGCAAGAGCTTTGAAAACCAACAAGACCTATAATATAGGCGTGCTGATGGTGGACAAGGCGGACAGTGGTCTGACGCATCACTACTTCGCATCCATCCTTGACAGCTTCAAAGTGGCAATGGAACGCAGCGGATACGACCTGACGTTCATAAGCAACCAGATCGGCAGCCAGACCTGCTCTTACCTTGAGCATTGCAGATACAGAAATGTTGACGGCGTGCTCGCAGCGTGCGTGGATTTCAACACACAGGAGGTACAGGATCTGCTGGACAGCAATCTGCCGGTGATTTCTGTCGATTATGATAACGGCAGGAACTATGCGGTTGTTTCGGACAATGGGGGCGGAATTCGTGAAGCAGTGGAATTTGCACTGCGGCGTGGACATACCAAGCTTGCTCTGATCTATGGTGAACCATCTCAGGTAACGCAGGTGCGTAAGAATGCATTTGTGAATGCGCTGAGAGATCACCAGTGTGAAGTATTTGAAGAGCTGATCCTTGAAGGCAAGTATCTTCACCCGGAAGTCGCATACAGGCTGACGCAGACGCTGCTGCATGAGCAGAACAAGCCGACTTGTATCCTTTATCCGGATGATATCTGTGCCATCGCAGGAATTACTGCCATCCGGGATGCAGGACTTGTGCCTGGAACGGATGTATCAGCAATCGGGTATGACGGACATCCCGTACTCCGGATGCTTGGCCCCCATCTGACGACGATCCAGCAGGATACGGAGACGATCGGGATCAAGGCTGCTGAGCTGATGCTTCATCTGCTTCATAAGGACCCTATACCTGCCGATGAGCGGCTGAGCTATGTAAGCGGAAGGCTGCTTGAAGGCGAAACCGTGGCGCAGCGATAATGCGCCGAAACTAACGAATATTATATTACAATAAGGTAATATAATAGATATATCTTAAGGAGGAAATTACCAATGAGCAAACTTACAAGAACACTGGCACTGGTAGCTACCCTGGCTATGGCTTCTTCTGCACTCGTAGCATGTGGTGGCACAACTGAGTCTTCTACCGCACCGGCAGCTTCTACTGCTGAGTCCACTGCAGAGTCTGCTGCTGAGTCCGTTGAGGAGTCCGCTGCTGAGTCCGTTGAGGAGTCCGCTGCTGATCCGGCACCGGCTTCTGATCTGACCAACGATGACGCTACTCTGACTGTAGTATGCTGGACTGATGCCGACCTGGCTAACATGTTCGACGTATACGCAGAGCAGGGCCTGCAGTCTGAGGGTGTAGAGGTTACCTATCAGAACTGCGGCGGTAACGGTTCTGAGGCTATGACCCAGTACGCTACCTACCTGAACAGCGGCGATGACGTTGACCTGTTCGTAGCTGAGGCTGGCTGGATTCTGAACTACATCAACGATGACAGCTTCTCTGCTCCTCTGTCTGATCTGGGTATCACTGAGGCTGACTACAGCGATGCTTACAAGTACACTGTAGAGATCGGTACTGACAACAACGGCGTTCTGAAGGCTGCTTCCTGGCAGGCTGCAGCAGGCGGCTATGCTTACAATGCTGACCTGGCTAAGGAGTACCTGGGTGTAGAGCCTGATGACACTGATGCAATGCAGGCTAAGGTTGCTGACTGGAGCAAGTTCGAGGCTACCGCTAAGGAGCTGAAGGACGCTTCCAACGGCGAGGTTAAGATCGCAGCTACCATCGGTGGTCTGTGGCAGGCATTCTCTACCGCTAAGAACGCTCCGTGGGTAGATGGCACCACCATCAAGACCGACGTAGCTAAGGAGTTCACCGACATGGTTAAGGGCTATGTAGACAATGGCTATGTAGACGCTTCCATCGAGCAGTGGACACCTGACTGGACCAATGCTGGTCTGAACGGCAAGGCTCTGGGTTACTTCTACTCCACATGGTGCCTCGGTGAGGGCGCACAGCTTGAGCAGAACGGCGGCAACGCTGGTAACTGGAGAATCATCAATGGCCCGCAGACCTTCTTCTGGGGTGGTTCTTGGCTCTGCCTGTCCCCGAATTGCAACACCAAGCTCGAGGCTCAGAAGTTCATCAAGGCATTCACTGCTGACAAGGCTACTATGAAGGCTTACGCTCTGTACTCTGGCGACTTTGCTAACAACAAGGCTGCTATGGAAGAGATCGTAGCTGAGGGCTCCAACAGCAACGCTCTGCTGGGTGGTCAGGATCAGTTCGCAGTTCTCTCTGATGTTGCTGCAAACATCAAGATGTCTGATTCCATCTCCAAGTATGACCAGTCTCTGAAGGACACCTTCCTGACTGCTCTGAAGGACAACATCTCTGAGGATACTGACACCATCCTGAGCAAGTTCACCGCAGATGCTCTGGCTGCTAATCCGGACCTGAGCGCTGAGTAATGAAGGCTTCGCTTTCTAACTGAATTTCAAACAAACGCAATACAAAGCCTGTGGGGGCAGTCTGCCCCCATAGGCAGTATTGTAGTATTATGTCGAGAGGGTGAAAAGCAATGGCGTCAGCTGCACAGCGTCGTATTAAGTCAATTTCCTATGCCAAATATGGATATATGTTTATTGCACCTTTTTTCCTTGTGTATTGCTTTTTCCAGGTTTGGCCATTGATCTACACATTTATTCTTTCGTTTAAGGGCAACCAGGCAGAGCATGCTATGTGGGTTGGCCTGAACAACTACACCACCATTCTGCTCGGACAAGGTCGTGCTGCCGGTGCAGCCGCATCACAGGCAGAGTTTTTCCGTTCGCTCGGAAACACCTTTATTCTGTGGTTTGGTAACTTCATTCCCCAGATCTTACTTTCCCTGCTGCTTGCTGTCTGGTTTACCGATGCAAAGGTAAAGCTGCCGGGCAAGGGCTTTTTCAAGGTTGTTATGTACATGCCGAACATCATCACTGCCGCATCTGTTGCTGCTCTGTATGTAAATCTGTTTGGTGACTCCGAGAACTACTTCGTGAATTCGACTCTGATGAAGCTTGGCCTTGTCAGCGCACCTGTCGCTTTCATCAAGGGGCCGATCGCTTCTAAGATTATGGTTATGTTTATCCAGACCTGGCTTTGGTTTGGAAACACGATGATTATGCTGATGTCCGGTATCATGGGTATCAACCCGTCTCTGTTTGAGGCTGCCGACATCGACGGTGCAAATTCCCGTCAGCAGTTCTTCCGCATCACACTTCCGCTGCTTCAGCCTATCATGGTCTACACGCTTGTAACTTCCATGATCGGTGGTCTTCAGATGTTTGATATTCCCTACCTGTATCACAATGGTGCGAATTTCAACAAGCAGCTCGAAACAGTGGCTGTGTACATCTACTACAACTTCAACCAAGGTACTGTTGAATCGGCAAACTATGGTTATGCCGGTGC
>JAFXOO010000353.1 GCA_017528675.1 Oscillospiraceae bacterium
GGTCCTATCGACTCGGAGAGCTTTTGGGGAGATGAAATTACGCCGCAGGACTTCCGCGAAGAGCTGTACGCCGAGGAGGGCGACATTACACTTTGGCTGAATAGTCCAGGCGGCAATGTGTTCGCCGCAGCCGAAATTTACACGATGATCCGTGATTATCCGCACAAGGTGACAGTGAAAATCGCAAGCATCGCGGCATCGGCGGCAAGCGTGATCGCAATGGCTGGCAATACCGTGGAGATGTCTCCGACTGCCCTCCTCATGGTGCATGATCCCAGCACAATTGCGATGGGAAATGCGCGTGATATGGAGAAAGCCATCGCTACGCTCAACGAAGTCAAGGAGTCCATCATCAACGCATATATGGCGAAAACCGGGCTGTCCCATAACCGCATCAGCAAGCTCATGTCCGATGAGACTTGGATCAATGCGAAAAAGGCAGTGGAGCTTGGCTTTGCCGATGTGATCCTCTTTGACGATAAGCCTGCGCCGGACAAGAAGGAGGATGAGCCTGATGATCCGGAAGAGCCTGAAAAGCCCGACGAGGAAGGCGGTGACAAGGACGGGGATGAAAAGAAGGAAACCGAAAAGAAGCCGTTCAAGCTGGACTCCGGCGATGCCCTTTGGCAGTACAGTACCCGTATCATGGGGCAGACCATTCTGGGAAAGATCACCGCAAGCGCAGAAACCGCCGACACGGACGACACTCCCGATGACGAAACTGAAGCACCGAAACCTGCCGAAAAAGAGCTGACCGCACCTGTGGTCACTGTCCCTGATATGCCTGTGATCGGCATGGACGGCAAAACAGCAGACGGCGCAATGCCGTATGAAATTCTGAAACAGCAGCTTGCTTTTCTGAGATAAGCAGGCTGTATTTTTATGACCGCCGGAGATATCCGGCAGAAACGGAGAAAAAGATATGAGCAAGATCATGGAACTTCGCAGCAAGCGTAATACCCTGTGGGAGCAGACAAAGGCATTCCTCGAAAAGCACCGTGGTGAGAACGGTCTCGTGGAGGCTTCCGCAGTCGAGCAGTACAACAAAATGGCCGGTGAGGTGCAGGCACTGGGCGCAGAGATCGAGCGTCTCGAGCAGCAGGCAGCCCTCGATGCGGCACTTTCCGCACCGACCAGCAAGCCCGTCACCAACGCTCCCGGCACAAAGAATACGCCGCCCACCAACCCGACCGCAACCGACGAGTACAAGTCCGCCTTCTGGGATATGATCCGCAACAAGGGCGATCAGCTTGCAGTCCGCAACGCACTCTCTGTCGGCGAGGACACCGAGGGCGGCTATACTGTGCCGGACGAGTTTGAGCGCCGTCTCATTCAGGCTCTGGAGGAGAACAACATCTTCCGCCAGATGGCAACGGTCATCAAGACCAACAGCGGCACCCGCAAGATCCCCATCGCCAACGATACGATGGAGGCACAGTGGATCGATGAGGGTGAGGAAATTCCGGAGACCGACACTCGTTTCGGTCAGACCACACTCTCTGCGTACAAACTCGGCACGATGATCAAGATCAGCAACGAGCTTCTGCACGATTCTGCCTTCGACCTCGCAAGCTATATCGCTGCACGTTTCGGTGTTGCAATGGGTAATGCGGAGGAGCGTGCGTTCTTCACCGGTGACGGCGACAAGAAGCCCCTCGGCATCCTCGATGAGACCGGCGGCGCACAGCTCGGCGTGGAGACTGCATCGCAGACGGCGATCACCTTCGATGAGATCTTCGACCTCTACTACAGCCTCAAGAGCCCGTATCGCCGCAACGCACAGTTCGTCTGCAACGAGACTATCCTTCTCCAGCTCATGAAGCTGAAGGACAAGAACGACAACTACCTCTGGAAGCCGAGTCTTGACATCGCAAAGCCGGATACACTCCTCGGCAGACCGATCCGCACCTCCTCCTTCATGCCCACCATCGCAAAGGGCGAGAGAGTCCTCCTGTTTGGCGATATGAAGAACTACTGGGTGGCTGACCGCCAGAACCGCACCTTCCGCCGTCTGAACGAGCTGTATGCCCGCACCGATCAGGTCGGCTTCCTCACCAC
>JAFXOO010000036.1 GCA_017528675.1 Oscillospiraceae bacterium
GCATCTGCTTGCATCTTTTCCGTCATCTTGCACAGAAATTCCTTGCTGGGCGCCAGCCCAGCGGCGTCATTTCTATACAATCTGACGAAAAATCTGGCTGCACATCTGCACCACCAGCTCTGTGCGGTGTTGCCCTAAAAATAAAGGGGGAATCATTATGAAAACTATCTGCAAACGCTGTACCGCACTCATGCTGACACTTGTCATCTGCGTCATGAGTCTTGTTCTTCCGCCGGGCTTCCGGGCGAAGGCGGCAGCGGTCTCTGGCTTCAACCGTCCCATGGAGAGCTGGACGGCTCCTATCAAGGCAGGTGCCACCTACTACAATCTGCATGTCTGGGTCAGCGAAGAGAGGCTGGGCGAGTGGAAATCCGGCTCTGTCTATCACAGGGGCATCATGCACTACATCAACTACGAAGTCACCAATTATGACACCGGTGAGCTTGCCACGGACATCAATTTTGAGGCGCATGCGGTTATCTACCATCCCAACGGCAGTGTGTCTCATGAAACGACCTACAGCACGCAGTACTCCTACAAGGATGACTACGGCAGCAATGTGAGCGCTGCCCGGAACTACATCGGCCACAGAGCCGAGGACCTTGGAAAGTGGAAGGGCACTGTCACCGTGACCGGCGATGTCAGCATCGAGACATCTGTCTACTGGAATGTGACCATTCCCTATGTCAATCTGCATGTATGGTCCTCTGACAGCAACATGGGCGATCCCTACGGCGGCTATAACGATCCGTTCCATGTCGGGGAAAGGGCTTATCTCTGCTGCGAGCTGACGGATCTTGACAACGGTGAGCGGCTGGATGCAGATGTGACGGGCTACAAACTCGCCATGGCAATCTATGACCCGGACGGCAATAAGGCGTTTTCCGTGGAATATGATGAAAATACCAACTTCAAGGAAGGCTATAGCTGCGCCTATACCAGCATCGGTAAGGACATGTATACGGCAGGACAGTGGAAGGGTATCGTCAAGATGACAGGCGATATTGAGCTGGAACTGACTGTCACCTGGACGGTCACGGAAGACGGCACCTCCATCCCGTCTGACCCGGTGATTCCCTCCGATCCGGGCAGTGCTAACTTTATCTGGGGACAGGATAACTGGAATTTCGACAACAATCCTAACTACTATACATACGGCTACTACATCAACAGCAAGATGCTCTACAAGCTCGGCGGTGACTTCGGTCTGACGAATGTCGAGCGTGAGCTGCTGCGGAAGAAGATGGAGGACCATATGCAGACGGATTTCGGTGGTTCATGCTTCGGCATCACCATTTCCGAAATTCTCGCCAAGAATGGCAATCTCGATCTGAGCCGCTATGATGCTGACCCCATCGTGAACCGGAACGAGAATACCGAGGATATGCTCTCTTTGACAAACTTTGTCTTTGAGCTGCAAAACATCCCCTGTATGAACCAGATTGCCCGGAATTCCGGCGTCAACCGGGTGCTTGAAAAGCATAACCAGGACGAGTTTATCCGGACACTGGAGTCGGCGGTTTGCAGCGATGACGGGCTGATCAACCTCATCTTTGCCATGACCGATCCCCAGGGGGAGGTTTCCGGTCTGCATTCCATTCTTGCCTACGGTGCAGAAAAGGGAAGCTGGGACTATACAATCAATGGCACAAAGCACCACTATGACCGCCGCATTCTGATCGCTGACCCCAACTTCCTGACGCAGAACAGGCTTCTGGACGATGCCTGCCTGTATTACCGTTCTGATGATTATAGCTGGGTACTGCCAGAGTATTGTGACAGCTACACCCTCTGCTACTGGGATGCCTCCTTTGGCAGCCAGGAGCGCTATGGCTATATCCGGAATGTACTCAAGCACACCGGCATGAAGGACTATACCGATCTGGTACTTGATACCCCCAGCTCGGTCTATCTCCCCGGCATTACCATCCTGCACAGCAGCCAGGAAAACCCCCGCATCCGCACCATCGAAGGCACAGGTAACGGCAAGCTCGGTGACGGCGACCGGATTGAGCCTTATTTCAATACTGACGCATCGGGCGTCCTGCATGACTGGTATGCCTATGGCCTGGGAAATCCGACGACCTCCTATGAGCTCTATGACGACACTGCCCCGGCAGATTTTGAGACTGTCATGGATTACGAGGATATTGTCTATGTCAGCAACGTGACCAACACGAACAATGTATACTTCACCCCCAAGGGACAGCTTGAGCTGAAGGGGGAGGACATCACCTATGATTTCTCCATCATCACGAACAAGGAGCGCTGTGTGACGGACTGGTTCGGCATGCAGGTCAAGGGCAAGGGCACGGATCATCTGCTGTGCGCCCTCTCTCCGGACGGGTATGTACTGCGGGCAGACGATCTTCATGATATTGACCTGTTTGCCTGGAACACCACTCACTATGCCTATCTGACCTTCTCGACCAATTACAAGGATGTGCTGCTCTATGAAATCAGCCCCACGAACATCGGTGTGGCAGTGGACACAGACAACGACGGCAAATACGAGACAGTCATTGCAAAGGGTGAGACGCTTTCGATCGGTCTTGGAGATGTCAACGCTGACCGTATCATCAATGCATCTGATGCAGCGCAGGTGCTCATCGCCGCTGCAAGGCTGGGAGCCGGTACTGATCCCGGTCTGACGGAAGTACAGGCTGCGGATGCGGATGTCAATGGTGACAGCAAAATCAATGCCTCGGATGCCGCTGTGATTCTGATTTATGCAGCAGCCGTCGGTGCAGGAAAAGAAGTCGGTGATATCCGGGATTTTACACCGCAATAACCGAAGAACGGTGCTGTGCATCTGATACTGATTTCTCATCAAGCGATTGCTGTTATCAATAGATTGCATAACAATTAGTATGCGAACGATACAAAAAAGCAGAGGAGCTGCCGGTGAAAACCGGACAGCTCCTCTGCATTATTATCCAACTGCGTTTTTAATGACATTCCGTGCCTTGATGACGATATTCTTGTCGTTCTCGTAGGTCAGCATATGCGCAGCATGCCCGATATCGACCCAACGGACTTCGGAAATCTCCTCCTCCTGGGGGACATAGTCATAATTGCGTGCCTTCCCGATGAAATAGACAACCACCTTCTGGGTATCCCGCTTAGGGGAGTAGGACACCGTTTCCCGGAACGTCGGGTCAATAATCACATCAATGGAGGTTTCCTCCTTGATTTCCCGGATAGCTGTTTCTA
>JAFXOO010000037.1 GCA_017528675.1 Oscillospiraceae bacterium
CGTGCGCATTTTTCGCAGAGCCGGGGTCAGGGGGTGGCGCTCCATTGCACCCCAGAGCAGCATTGCAAAACCCGCCTCTGCTGCCACAGTCCGCAGAAACGCCCTGCAAAGCGCAGGGTCATCGTTCTCCACCCAAAGCCCGGAAACCACGCCATGCCGGATGATTTCTCCTTCCTTCGGGAAAGCGGGATAGCCGAGAAGCTGTGTGGGAAAATGCTGCACAAGCTTATAAATACCGCCATATCCTGCAATTCTGTACTGCTTGAATGCCGTCTGGTCGCCCACATAGCACCACGCCCGGAGTTTCCCGTTCTCCCGGAAGGCATAGCTTTGTCCCTGTCCGGTGCCCGGATAGCGCTTCACCGGCGTCAGATCATGCTTTTGCGGCTGCATTTCCTCCTGTGTGAGGGAAAGCAGCCGCTTTCCGCCGTGAAAGCAGTAGGTCACATAATGCCCGATATAACGATATTCCGGCATATTCCGGCGTTTTTTCTCAAGCATTGCAATCACGGAGTGATTATCGTCAAGGATGGTCGTGTAGCAGCAGACACAGTCCTGCAAATGCTCCCGCAGAAACTGGTAAGCCCTCGCAATAAAATAAATCTGCTTCTGGTAATCCGGGTGGATTTTCAGCCCTGTCAGATACCCGCAGCGCTGCGGGCTCCCGGCGAGGTATTCCGTGCGGACAACTGCCCCGCCAACGGCTGCGATTCTTCCGTTCTGCGTCAGATCGGCTATGACCATCATACGGGATTCATCACCGTCTGCTGAAAAGGAAGCATACGGATGCGGGCGAAGATACTGCACCGACAAGCCACCGGGAAAGCTGCCGGCTGTGAAGATCTCAGTAATACCGGGGTCATCCTCTGGTGTAGAAAAGCGCAAAGTGTAGCGATTATTTTGGAAGTTCATCAAGGTTTTCTCCAATCGGGACATGCATTTTCTGATCCACTTCACCGCCGATGCGCAGATTCATCCCCCAGAACAGCCCCCAGAGCAGCGGGCTTGTTCTGCCAAGGGACGCAAATCCACGGCGCAGCACCGTTTTGGTGCCGGAGAATTCCTTGCGGGCATCCCGGCAGCACTGACTCAGACGTTCAGCACTGATCTTCTTCGGATGAAAGGCAAGCTCCCCGTAGTGATAACCGTCAGCCAGCCACCATTTATCATAGATCAGGCGGTTTTCCGCCTTCAGACGGTCATAGAGGGCGGTATTCGGGAACGGAAGCAGATGGTTGAAGGCGGCTGTGTAAAATTTGTGCTTCTGGGCAAAACGCAGCGCATCCTCGATGGTCTGCTCATCGTCATTGTCATAGCCGAAAACGAACGTGGCATAGATACCAATCCCCGCATCATGCACCCGCTGTACAAGCTCATCCCGCTCACCGAGGGCATAGTTGAAGCTCTTGTTCATCTGCCGGAGATTCTCCTTGTTCAGGCTCTCGAAACCGATGAGGATGACCTCGCAGCCGCTCTGCTTCATCGCTTTGAGCAGCGCCGGATCTCTGCCGATTGTCAGCGTCCCCTGCCCTGCCCACTTCTTTTTCAGCGGCGTGATTTCCTCGAAAAGGCGCAGCGCATTGCGACGGTCTGCGACCAGATTATCATCCACAAGAAACGTGTACTTGTGCCTGGAATTACGCAGATCATCGAGAATCAGCTCATGCCTGCGGGCATAGTACCGGCTACAGTAAAACTGCGAGATCGAACAGAATTCGCAATGATGGATACATCCCCGCCCGGTCTCTACAAGCGATACCGGAAGATAGGGCTTCCCCTCGAAAATGCGTTTATCAGGCTGGATATCGTATTCCGCAGTTTCGCCGGAATAGCGCCGCTTCAGTGTCCCCTGCCGCACATCCTCAAGCATCCGGCTCCACACCGTCTCCGCATTTCCGACAATGACGCTGTCGCAGTACAGCTCCGTCTCCTCCGGGCAGAGTGTCGCATGGTATCCGCCCATGACAACGGGAATCCCCCGCTCCCGGAATCGTGCAGCAATCCTGTACGAGCGCTTCGCTGTGTAGGTTTCAACCGTGATGCACACCAGATCTGTCTGCGTCTCATAGTCGATCAGCTCAACACGGTCATCGAACAGCTCCGTCTCCACCTCCGGCGGCGTGAGCGCCTGTAGCTGCGCAATTGTCAGCGGCTCCATCTTCCATGTCCCGATGTATTTCTTCCCCGGCTTCTTTCCGATCGCCGGCAATATAAATGTCAGTTTCATAGTTTCGTCCCCTGCGGCACATTGCATTCTTTGTCAATAAATCCCTGTAATTCAAGCAAAAGCCTGCGTTCCATCTCCCGTTCTTCACCCGGAAGCGAGAAATCATCCACAACGGCAAGTCCTTCGGTGACATATTGCCGGGCTTTGAAGACATCCCGCTCGATGCCGAATGCATAATAGCCTAACACACGCTTGGAATTCGCCTCATGATCCGTAAGCAGTACAGAGGACACCCGGTCGTAGAAAACCCTGGCCGTCTGCGGCTGGAGATCATAGCGGGAGTACCAGAAAATCAGCCACATGTAGTTCATCATCTCAGCGGAGTTAAATTCCCGGTTGCGGAAATACTCTGTCATTTCGGCAATCACCGGAGACATCTCATTGATCCTGCCATTGATATGCAGATAGATGGAATTATACAGCATGATTTCGATTTTGTTCGGATTTTCATAGGGCAGTTCCGCTACAGGGCGCAGATTCATCTCCGA
>JAFXOO010000354.1 GCA_017528675.1 Oscillospiraceae bacterium
AAGGACTTTATCGACAAGCTAAAGCGGCTGAGATTTCTCTCAGCCGCTTTCTTATATAGTAAAATCATCCGCCCTGTCACGATGCCCGCAGCATCAGGACAGTGAACAGAATGCTCGGCAGCAGCACAATAATCGTGTTGCGTACCATCCGCTTGCGCAGCCTGCGCCACTGGAAATCCGAGATGGCGCTGACTTTCGGGATTTTGAGAATATCAAGAACCAGTACTGCCGCCAGGAAGATGAAATAGCAGTTGACCAGAAACAGATAGCTTGCTCCTGCCAGCATCTGCCACTTCAGATGTGCCAGAGCAAATCCGCAGGTGCAGACCGGCGGCATGAGCGCTGTCGCTATGGCAACACCGGGGATGACGTTCGTTACCTTGTCCTTGCGGGTACTGCCGATTATGCCAGCAAAACCGCCTGCTGTTGCGATGATGACATCATAGACCGAGGGCTGGGTTCTGGCAAGGAGCTCTGTGCTCGGCTTGTCAATCGGGGACAGCAGGAAATACAGTGTAGAGACTACCAGACTAATGGAAATCTGGATCAGGAAGCCGTACAGATGCCGCCGGAATCGTGAAGAATCCGCTGAGGCCACGCTGTATGCCATCGCTAAGATACTGCCCATCAGCGGTGAGATCAGCATTGCGCCGATGATGACGGCAGCCGATCCGATGTTCAGCCCGACGGAGGCAATCAGTATTGCACAGATCAGGATGCACATATTGGTTCCCGTCACCTGTCCGCCGGACAGAATGCGGCTTTTGATTTCATCGTGGGTTGCCGTGTCATCATGCAGACTGAACGCTTTTTTAAAGGTACGGGTCAGTTCTTTTTTGAATAAGCTCATGCGGGCTCCTTTCGGGGATCGGATTTCTCAATGCAGCTATTGCCTATTATACCATATTTTAGCGAAGATTGCAAGCGGTTTCCAGCGCAGATCCGCCAATTTGGCAGATTGCCCAAAAACCCGCCGGCTCCGCTTTCAGCTTCTCATGATCCCCTGTAAATCAAATGCCGGCGTGTAGCTGCAAGATGCCGAGGATTTCTCCTGGGTAAACCCGTCAAATCCGAGCGCTGCCGCTGCATCTGCCACGGAATGGTATTCCATCTTTGTAATCCGCCGGTTCAGCTCCGGGTACAGCGCATCCTCGTGCATCGGTGTGTACTGCGCCATGAGACTCAGCAAAAAAGCGTCCGTTCCGAAGCGATCTGCCAGGTGCCGCAGCAGCGTGATCGACTCGTGCCGATGCCCCGGAAGTACCAGATGCCGCACAATACAGCCTTTTTGCAGCAGCCCTTCCCGCAGCACGGGTTTCCCGGTCTGCCGGAGCATTTCGGACAGTGCAGCTTCTGCAATCTCCGGATAATCCGGTGCATTGGCGTAGCTTCCGGCAGTTGCAGCGTCCAGGAATTTGAAATCCGGCAGATAGATCTCCACCAGTCCTTCCAGCAGCCGCAGTGCCTGTGGCAGCTCATATCCGCCGGTATTGTAGACCACCGGAATCCGCAGCCGGGGCTTTGCAGCCTCCAGCGCAGGAATGACCCACGGCAGAAAATGCCCGGCTGTGACGAGGTTGAGATTGTGTGCGCCCGCATCCTGTAGCTCCAGGAATATTTCGGACAGCCGTTCCGTTGTGATATCCATTCCGTCAAGCTCTGCCGAAATCACGCTGTTCTGGCAAAATCTGCAATGCAGCGGACATCCGGAGAAGAATACCGTCCCGGAGCCCTTTGTGCCGCTGATGCACGGCTCCTCCCAGAAGTGCAGCGCTGCCCTTGCTGCCCGCAGCCGGTCTCTGCCGCCGCAGACGCCCGCCTGCTTTGTCCGGTCTGCACCGCATTTTCGTGGACAGAGAGTGCAGTGTGTTACATCGAACTTCATGCCCCGCAAAGCTCCGTGACGGCCAGCGCCATCATCTCTGCATCAAGCAGCAGATGCTGTTTCCGGATGTATTCCTCTGCGCCGTGCATGTGGATGTCTTCGCCGGGGAATGTTGCGCCGAATGCCACGCCTCCTTCAATATGGTGGACATAGGTTCCGCCGCCGATGGCAAGGCATTCACCGGGATTGCCGGTGACTTCCTCATACACCCGCAGAAGCGCCTGCACAAAGTCGGAGTTTTCGTCCGTGTGATGCGGCTCATCACAGATCACCGCCTCTGCATCGACAGGCAGCACTGCCTGCATCGCCTGCACGAGTGCCGCACCTGTGCAGCAGACAGGGAACCGGATATCATTCCACGCTGTCATGCCCTTCTCGTTCATCTCCATCACGCTCAGCACCAGCGTCAGCGCTCCGGAAAGCCCGTCCGATGCCGCAATTCCGGGCGTGCTGCCATCTGTTTCGCCGTAAGGATAAAGCTCCGACAGCCGCCGCAGCACCTTGCCCTGCGCCCCCGGCAGCGGCAGGAGCGAAAGCAGCTCCAGCATCAGTGTGAGTGCGTTCTTGCCAAGTGCCGGTGTTGAAGCATGAGCGTTCCTGCCATCGACATGCACATGCAGCAGACCTTGTGCATCCTCGTGCGCTGCAATGACAGTTCCCGGATATTCCTTGACTCTTGTTGCCAGAAACTGGTCAATTGTCACGCCGCAGAGCACCGCATCCGCTGATGCCGGTACAGCGTTGACAACCTCACCTGCCTTCAGCGATACGACCTTGCTCTTTCCGTCTGTGAAATCCGCTGTCAGCCGCAGCCGGATCATGCCCTTTTCGAGTGTGATGACCGGATAATCTCCGTCCGGTGTAAAGACGAGCGGGGGCATCTCTCGGTGCTGCATATAGTAAGCCATATCTTCGGAGCCGTTCTCCTCGTTCGTGCCGAAAATGAGCCGCACTCCGTGCTTCAGCGGGATGCCGAGCTCTTTGACTGCCCGCAGTGCATACAGCGCCGCTATCG
Organism: Oscillospiraceae bacterium; assembly: GCA_017528675.1. GTDB lineage: Bacteria > Bacillota > Clostridia > Oscillospirales > Ruminococcaceae > UBA3855. Next base: position 2,901 of record JAFXOO010000354.1, read on the forward strand.
CCGGCCCTTTGTCATCCGAGGTGCCACGCCCGATGAGCTGGTCACTGTCCGGATCCGCCGTCAGTGTAAACGGGTCGTGCAGCCAGCCCTCGCCCTCCGGCACAACGTCCAGATGTGCCAGAATGCCAAGCTTTTCGGGGGCATTGCCCAGCGATGCGCTCCCTGCATACCAGTCTGCATTATCCGTATCAAAGCCATAGCGTCCGCATTTTTCCAGCATGAGCTGCAATGCTCTTGCCGGCTCCCTGCCGAACGGTGCATCCGCAGCAGGCTCGCCCTGTACGCTGCGGATGGCAACCAATTCCGCCAGATCTGCG
>JAFXOO010000355.1 GCA_017528675.1 Oscillospiraceae bacterium
CCTTTTTTATAAAGGTATTCGCAACTGCACTTGTTCTGTTCGTTGTTTTCAGATTTGTTGCCGGAATTCATATCTGTCATACCAACAGCGCATATCCGTCGATCAGGGACGGCGAATTCTGCCTCACGAATCGGCTTGCAGAGCTGAAACAGGGGGCGATGGTTGTTTACCGCCATGACGGAGAAGTGAAATTCGGGCGTGTGATTGCATTCAGCGGCGATAAAGTCAGCATTTTCAATGATTTTATTTCCGTGAATGACTATGGCATCTCCGAAAATGCAGTCTATCCCACATCGCCGGAAGGCTCGGCGATCAGCTACCCTTATCATGTATCCGAAAACTGCGTGTTTGTTCTGAACGATTTTCGCAGTGACGTTTCCGACAGCAGAACCTACGGCGGAATTCCGCTGGAGGATGTTGAAGGAACCGTCGTGTTCACAATGCGAATGCGTAGTATATAAACCCAACTTATCTTTGTCAGGAGGTTCATTATGAAAAAGTACAGACGTTTTGCAGCTATTTTTGCATCCATAGCTGTCTTTGCTTCCGTTGCCGCCCTGCCTATGAGCGCAGGTGCCGCCGGCACACAGTATACGCCGGGACTGACCGCTGCTACGGATGGAACAAACAAGGTAAGCCAGAACGTAACAATGATTGACAAATATCTTGTTATGGACGTGAACGCCAATGTTCCGAATGCCAGCTTTGATTTCTCGATTGCACCATATGACAGTGAATCAGATGAAAAAGCTGTTATCACGGCGGCTTCCGGAACAAATCTTGCAGTCATCAACGGCGTTACAGCACTGACCGACGGAACCCTTGATTTCAAGGCAAATGATGCTGCGAATACCGGTTCGGCAACGGCTGGTGTCGTTTCCTTTGTTCAGAGTGATACTAATACTACAGTAACAGAGGGGGCAACCGGTGCTGACGAAGCAGTTGTATGGCAGGACAACACTTCCGGAAACGAAAAGTATGCGAAAAAGACATTAACGCTTGATTTCAGCACTGTTCAGTTCACAGAGCCGGGCGTTTACCGCTATCTGATTACTGAAACAGGCACGAATCAGGGTATCACAAATGATACAGGTGTTACCGGAGATGGACAGAATACTTACAGAACACTTGACGTCTATGTTGAGGACTATGCCGGTTATCTTGCGGCTCTCGAAGCAGCAGAAGCAGGAAGCACCGATGGGTATACCCCAGTAAACGGCAAAGAACTGCTGATTACCGGATATGTCCTTTATGAGGGAAAACATGATGCCGCACCTTCCGCAACGGCGGCAGAAGCTACAGGCAAGAGTTCGAGCTACACAAATGCGTATGCTTCCTATGACCTTTCGTTCAGCAAGACCGTAACCGGCAACCAGGGCTCTAAGGATAAGTATTTTGCATTCACTGTTCAGATCTCTAACGCTGTTGCAGGAACCGTGTTCGATGTCTCCTACAGTGACGATAGCAACGATAATACAACAGATGGTAACGCTGATGTCAACATTGCTGCAAACCCCAACAGCGCTACTACCTGCATAACTACGGCTGTAACGCAGCCCGCAAAGCTGACTGTTGGTGCTGACGGAACTGTATCACAGGTATTCTATCTCCAGCACGGACAGAGCATTGCAATCAGAGGTCTGGCAGAGGGCACATCGTACTCCATCACAGAGGCACCGGAGGATTATTCTGACACTGCAACTGTGACGGGCGATACCAAGACGCAGGATAAAACCAAGACAGGTGGTACAGAGGCAGAACCGGTTTATGGCAGCGACATTTCGTACAGCAATCACCAGATTGCCGATACATACATCAGTGGCGATGCTGAAGTAGCATTTACCAATGACCGCTCCGGAACAATCCCCACAGGTATCCTGACAACAGTTGCAGGCTCCCTGGGTATTGTAGTGCTGGGTGCTGCCGGTGTCATTGGCGGCGCTCTCTATATGAGAAAGAAGAAGTCTGAGGAAGAGTAAGCATTGCTGAAATTCTGGAAACGGATGAATGAGCTGTTCGGCTGGCTCCTGATCGCTGTATTCGGGCTGATCATGCTGATAGGCCTCTGGCAGGTGTATGACAATTATTATCTGTACAGTCATACGCTGGATGAGAGCGTTCTCAGATATAAGCCCGATCCCAAGGAGCCTGCCGCTGCGGCTGATTCACCGATTACCAACGATATGGCAGGATGGATCACCATAGACGGAACCAATATAGATTATCCTGTCATGCAGGGAAAAGATAACAATTCCTACCTGAATACAGATCCGTTCGGAAATTACAGCCTGACGGGCAGCATTTTTCTTGACAGCAGGTCTGCCCCGGATTTTTCGGATGAATACTCTGTCATTTACGGTCATCATATGGACTACGGCAAGATGTTCGGCGCTCTTGATGAGTTTCTGAATGAAACATATCTGAAACAGCACTCAGCCGGAACGCTCATGGTCGGAAGAAATGCTGAGAAAGTATATGACCTTGACTGTTTTGCCTCGATGAAGGTAAGCGCAAAAGAAAAAATTGTTTTTGATATGAAGCAGGAGCAGATACGGCAGTTTATCCATGATAACGCATCTGTGCTGACACATGAAGACAACGACCGTATTCTTGCGCTGTCCACCTGTGCAGATGCCAACTCGGTAACAAGAGTTGTGGTGTTCTGCTATATCAGAGACAGCAAGGACTAAGGAAGGGAGGTAAGTGTATGAAGCTCATAAAGGGATTTGTTCCGGCTTTGGTATGCTTACTCTCCCTTCTGTTTCTTTTGTCCGGAATGCAGACAGTGTTTGCATACGAGACGATCAGAGTGAATATTCCCGTGAACTGCCTTGCAGTTAACGGAAACAACACGCATACCTATGAGTTAATCATTGTAACAGAAGATGATAATGCTCCGAAGCCTGTCAGCGATACTTTGACTATCAAAGAGGACAGCTCCGGCACTTTTGAGATAGATCTCACTGAACCGGGAACCTACCATTACACCATCTATGAGGTTGCCGGGAGTGACGCTGCTAAACAATATGACAGCAGCAGATACAATATCGTGGTTTATGCAGAAAACAACGAGAACGACGGCCTTCGCTATTCGATAACCGCTTACAAGGCAGGAACAGAAAGCAAGGCTGAGAGGATCTCTTTTCAGGATATCGTCCTTTCGGATACAGAGACTACTACCACAGAACCAGCGACAGAAGCTGATACAACGACCTCTACCGACACATCGACAACTGAGTCGGTTTCAAAGGAAGAAGATTCAGATATCATAGACAACATTCTGACCGGTGATTCTTTCCCGGCTCATGCGATCAGGCTTGTCATACTGATCTCAGCTATGGCAGCGATCTTCGCATTCCTTTTCAAGAGAAATCAGAATGAGGAGGATGAGAAGAATGAATAAAATCATGAAGAAAATAACAAGCATCGCCTGTGCATTCACAATGATGCTTTCATCAATGTCGCCATGTTTTTCTGCGCTTGGCGCTGAAACCGAGACGAACCAGCCTGTTGAAACAACGACACTTGCCTCAGAAA
>JAFXOO010000356.1 GCA_017528675.1 Oscillospiraceae bacterium
TGATAAACCGCAGCACCGCAAGTGCTGCCACAACGAGCAGCACAAACCCAAGCGCACCCTCTAAAAACAGGATATAGACCTCCGGAATCAGCAGCAGCAGCAAGCCGATAAACATGAGGACAATGGTCATCATGACCGCATCCCGCTTGATTTTGTCCAGTTCTTCAAACAGCATATGTGCCTCCCTGTGAAGCCCCTTCTCCGGCGGGAAGGGATTGGTTCCTCCTATCAATCTACTAAATTCCGATCAATACAATCTATCGGAATCAGCCTGTCGATCAAGTCCTTTTCCGGTGCCGGCGCACCGGTGAACGCCCCACTCCCAACCAACGCTAACAACGTAGGCTTTTTTGTCGGCTTGCGCCGACTCAGGAGGGGCTGCTCGCCCCTCCTAAACCACCCTCGGCAAGGCGGTGACCGCCCTGCACCCGCAGGTTTTGCTTTCGCTAAGTTGTTAGCATGGTTTGTCCCTGCCCCCTTGCGCCATACGGCGCAGAGCATCAGGCAGCCGCAATGCGGCCGCAAAAACGGGCATTATTTCCGGAATGCTCATTATCATTCATTATACCACAATACGCACATTCTGTCAATGAACCTGACAAAATCATCTGCTGCGGAGCGGCATGTGCTCCTGCCTTCCGTGGGCTGTTTGTCCGGATCGTTGCGGCGGCTATCCTTCTGTTCAATGCACAAGCACAGAGCGTCAGCAGCACAAAAGCCCCTCCCCGCAGTGCACGGGAAGGGGCTGAAAAGCGTGATAATCCGGTCATTACGCCATGCCGGCGGTAATGATTGCCATAGCATAGACCTCCTCGGCGTTGCAGCCACGGGAGAGGTCATTGATCGGCGCATTCAGGCCTTGCAGAATCGGGCCGTATGCAGCATAACCGCCAAGGCGCTGTGCAATCTTGTAGCCGATGTTGCCGGCCTCGATCAGCGGGAAGATGAAGGTGTTGGCCTGTCCTGCCACCTTGGAATCCGGGCACTTAGTCTTGGCAACCTCTGCGGAAACGGCTGCATCGAACTGGAATTCGCCGTCCACCACGAGGGTCGGGTCGAGCTTGCGTGCTTCCTCAACGGCATCGTGAGAGAGCTTGACAGTACCGCCCTTGCCGGAGCCGTAGGTAGAGAAGCTCAGAATCGCAACCTTCGGGTCAATGCCGAAGAAAGCAGCCGTGCGGGTAGACTCCACAGCGACCTCAGCGAGCTTCTGCGCACCGGTCTGAACGACATTGCCGTCCTTGTCGAGCTTGTCCTCATAGCTGAGGTTGATGGCACAGTCGCCCATGCAGATCTTCTCCTCCACGCCGTCCTTCTCACGGAACAGAATAAAGCAGGAGCTTACGAGGGACGCACCCTTGCGGGTCTTGATGATCTGGAGTGCCGGACGAACAGTGTCGGCAGTGGAATAGGTTGCACCGCCGAGAAGTGCATCAGCCTTGCCCATCTTCACGAGCATGGTGCCGAAGTAGTTGGACTTGGAGAGGGCAGCACGGCACTCGTCCTCAGTCATCTTGCCCTTGCGGAGCGCAGCCATTTCAGCGACCATAGCATCCATCTCCGGATAGGTTGCCGGATCGAGCACGGTTGCAGCATCTACATTGTAGCCGCCTGCCTGTGCAGCAGCCCTGACCTCATCCACATTGCCGCAGAGGATCACGTCCATCAGTCCCTCGGAGAGCAGTCTTGCCGCAGCATCGAGGATACGGGCATCAGTGCCCTCTGTGAATACGATCGTCTTTCTGCTTGCCTTAAGATTGTCAAGCAGCTTGTCAAACATTGCCATAGGAATGACCTCCATTATTTGAAATTGAGGGGCGTCTGCCCCGGATAGTTCTATTATAGCACAGTGACGGGGCGGTGTCAAGCAAGCGCAGAAGCAGCAGTCGGAAGCATTTGTATCGTTTATATAAAATTCACGAAAAATTCATCTTTTTGATAAAATTATAATTACCCACAAGCAGATGCTGCAATGTGGGAAAATGCATCAGGAGGTTTTAAAATAAATTAAATTCAAGACAGCCGCAGCGTTTTGTTGTATTTGGAGACCTCATTGTGTTCCATTTTTACTTTTGTATTCATTGGCATAAATCAAAATAGTGCTTCCATCAATGGCCTTCCAGCCGTCGCCGTCGACCCATACCACGTATTCGAAGCACTTGTCGTCTATTTCGAGTCCCTCACCGTTATCATACTCGAGCTCGAAGTTCATCTTATAACCTTTGGACACCTCTACATCTATGTCATCCGAATCCAAACCCCAGACATTCTTTGCACCTGCCAGAAAGTAATATTCAGCGACGCATAGAATATCTTTGTCGACTTCTTCGATGTTTGTAATTTCCTTGACTCTGAACGTCTTACAGCCTTCTTCAGCATTATCATCGAAGAGTCTCTTACGAACTTCATAATAATCCGGATCGGCCTCCTTGTACATTTCTATAATAGTCCTGGGCCATTTTACTAAATAGTAAGCTTCTGCGCTGCCCTTGATAGTTTGTAAGACAATGCTATCCTTGAGAGCCTGCTTTGCGCCCGATTCGGTCTTATTCCCGCCGTCGTCTGTATCGTTGTCGGATTTAGACTCCTCAGCGCTCTTGTCACCGTCTGTAACAATGTCAGAACTGGACTCCTCAGCGCTCTCGTCACCGTCTGTAACAATGTCAGATTGGGACTTCTCAGCGCTCTCGTCATCGTTGGTAACGCCGTCGGATTCAGACTCCTCAGTGCTCTCGTCAGCGTCAGTAACAGTGTCAGATTTAGACTCCCCATTGCTCTCGCCAGCGTTGGTAACAACGTCAGATTGGGACTCCTTTGTGCTTCCGCAGCCGACAAGCACTCCAGCAGCCAGTATACAGGCTGCTGCTAATGCGAATAATCCTGATCTCATATAAATTACTCCTTTCTATGCAAAAGATGGATTTCTTTCATATTCATTATACAACGAATCTGCTCAAAAAGCAATAAGACAATTCAGTTTTTTCTTCTGTTTCGAAAATTAATTTTGAGTCCGGCGACTGCAACAACGGCGGAACATGCTCCGTACTCGATGTGGTAGCTCTCCAAAAATGACTCCACGCCGAAAAGTCTGCTAAATTTGACAACAATGCCGCCGATCTGAACAATGATGGCATCATTGACGTCTTTGACCTTGCGCTTCTCAAACGGGTGCTTCTGCACAAATAAGGATACAGCAGAGAACGGCTGCCGCCGTTCTCTGCTCTTCTTTTCAGCACATTGACATTCCTCGTCCCCTGTGCTATAATGTAAATAATATTACCCGGACAGGAGGGAATTATCATGCAAAATCTGATTCTTGTTGTAGACGATGACGGCTTCCACCGCCGCACGGCTGAACGCATTCTGAAGGCAAGCGGCTACCAGGTGGGCAGTCTGTCCTCCGGCGAGGCCATGCTGGCATTTATGAATGCCCAGAAGGCCGACCTGATTCAGCTTTCGCTGCGCATGGGCGGCATCGGGGGATTTGCGGCGCTCAAGAAGCTCCGTGAGCTGCCAAACGGCGCAGATGTGCCGGTTCTGGCGATGATCGACAAGCACAATGCCGACGATGAGAGCAAGGCGGTTGCCGCCGGAGCGGCGGGCTTTGTGACAACGCCGTTTGTTCCGTCGGTGCTGCTGCTGACCGTGCGCAACACGCTCGGACTGTCTGCAAAGGGCGCCATCAAGGCACCCGAACCGCCGAAGGCTGCCGCACCGGCGCAGAATTCCGGCAGCAATGCACTTGCGCAGGAGCTTGCCAAGCTCCTTGCACAGCTCTCGGAGGGCGAGCGTTCCACAAAAGGGCATGCGCTGCGGACGGCACAGTGCGCCAGGCGTCTTGCACAGGCAGCAGAGCTCTCTGCTGAGGCGCAGGAGCGGGTTTATCTGATGGGGCTGCTGCACGATATCGGGAGCATGGACACTCCCGCCGAGATTCTCGACAAGCCGGATGCGCTTACCGGGGAGGAGCTTGCCGCCGTCAGGGCGCACGCCATGCGTGGCTATACGATGCTCAGGGAGATCAGAGCCGTGCAGGGGCTTGCGGCTGCCGCAAGATGGCACCACGAGCGCTATGACGGAACAGGCTACCCGGACGGCATCGCCGGGAATGACATTCCCGCAGAGGTACGCCTTTTGGCGGTTGCAGATGTCTGCTCCGCCATGTCGGAGACACGCAGCTACCGGGCTGCGCTTTCGGTGGACGAAATCCGGAAGGTACTGACAGACGGCAAGGGCACACAGTTTGACCCGCAGTATGCCGATCTGATGCTTGCATTGCTGGACAAGCCGGAGGAACCGGCGGCCGCTGAACCGGCGGAAGCCCCTGCCGCAGAAGCAGAACCGGAAGCAGCACCCGCACCGCCGCCGCTGCCGGATGACCCGATGGAACGCCTGCAAGCGGTCGGCTTTGACACAGAAGCCGGGCTGCGGTGCTGCCTGGGGGACATGAGCTTTTACAAATCCGTACTGCTTGATTTCTCTACACAGGCGGAAAAGCGCTGTGCCAAGATGAAAATGGCACTCGAAAAGAAGATGTGGGACGCCTATCGTGTCTATGCACACGAACTGCATGATGCCTGTGTGACAGTGGGGCTTGCATCCCTCGCAGAGCAGGCCTCCTGCATGGAAGATGCCGCAAAGCAGGCGGACAGAACCTACATTGAAGCCAATCACGAGCCTCTGCTTGCGGCGCTGGAGGAAGCTGCCGGTCATGCAGGGTATGCGGCTTCCAAGTAGCTGAAATAACCGGAAATTCCGGAATAAGGAGGAAATTACCATGGCAATCCAGTCGAATTTTGAGAAATCCACACTCATCCGAAGCGTCGTCAGCAAGCTCGGCCCGTATTCGATCATCGAATACGCCAGGGATGTCTCCGTCAATCCCGCAAATGCGGAGATGATGTACTATGCATCAAGGATGAATTTCCGAAAGAAGCAGCTTAGCGTTGCCCTGAACAACACCGGTGTCATCCTTCAGGCAGGTGCCATGCAGATGATCGCCGGTGACATCACCGTCGGCACCGATGTGAAGGGCGCAGGCGACCTGGCAAGGAAGATGTTCAGCGGAACCGTCACCGGCGAGAGCGCCATCAAGCCGAAGTATACCGGCACCGGCACCGTCATCCTGGAGCCGACCTACAAGTACCTGCTCTTGCAGGATCTGGCAGACTGGGGCGGTTCCATGATAATTGAGGACGGCATGTTCCTTGCATGTGATGACACAGTCAAGCTGAAAACGGTTGCACGCACGAATCTGAGCTCGGCAGCACTCGGCGGCGCAGGCTTATTCAACCTGTCGCTCCAGGGCAGCGGTATTGTAGCACTTGAATGCCGGGTTCCCGAAAGCGAGCTGATCGTGTTCAATCTGGAGAATGACACGCTCAAGATTGACGGAA
>JAFXOO010000357.1 GCA_017528675.1 Oscillospiraceae bacterium
CACCGCACAGAGCTGGTGGTGCAGATGCGCAGCCAGATTTTTCGTCAGATTGTATAGAAATGACGCCGCTGGGCTGGCGCCCAGCAAGGAATTTCTGTGCAAGATGACGGAAAAGATGCAAGCAGATGTGCCGCCAAGCCGACAGGCGGGCTTTGTGCGGTGTTGCCTTAAGGAAGCGCTGATTCAATTGCGGATGCAGTGCCTGGGGGAACGTTCAGAGGCCGTTTGTGAGGCTTCGCCCCGCCCCCCGGTACGAATGCAACGAAACCAGCGCTTCCTGAGAAATCAGAATTGAGAAAAGTATCTATATCTATATTACAGGAGGAATTGATCATGGCTAAGAAGCTTCATTTTGAGACATTACAGCTCCATGTCGGACAGGAGCAGGCAGACCCCGCAACGGACGCAAGAGCCGTCCCGATCTATGCAACCACATCCTATGTGTTCCACGATTCCCAGCATGCAGCCGACCGCTTCGGGCTGCGGGATGCAGGTAATATCTACGGCAGACTGACCAACTCCACACAGGATGTATTCGAGAAGCGCATTGCGGCGCTTGAGGGCGGTGTGGCTGCACTTGCCACAGCATCCGGTGCTGCTGCCGTTACCTACACCATCCAGGCGCTTGCAAAGGCAGGCGAGAACATCGTTGCTTCCAAGACAATTTATGGCGGTACCTATAATCTGCTGGCACACACGCTTCCGCTGTACGGTATTGAAACCAGCTTCGTTGAGCCGGAGCCTGCTGCCTTTGAAGCCGCCATCAATGATAAGACCAAGGCGCTCTATATCGAGACGCTCGGCAATCCGAATTCCAATGTCATTGACATTGCAGCCGTTGCAGAAATAGCCCATAAGCACGGCATCCCGCTTGTTGTGGACTCGACATTCGCAACGCCCTTCCTCATCCGTCCGATTGAGCACGGCGCAGATATTGTCGTGCATTCTGCGACCAAGTTCATCGGCGGACACGGCACGGCCATCGGCGGTGTGATTGTGGATTCCGGCAAGTTTGACTGGGCAAAGTCCGGCAGATATCCGTGGGTTTCTGAGCCGAATCCGAGCTACCACGGCGTATCCTTCACCGCAGCCGCCGGTGCCGCTGCATTTGTGACCTATATCCGTGCAATCCTGCTGCGTGATACGGGCGCTACACTTTCGCCGTTCCATGCGTTCATCTTCCTGCAAGGACTGGAAACACTTTCACTGCGTGTCGAGCGTCATGTGGAAAATGCGCTGAAGATCGTTGATTTCCTGAGCAAGCATCCGCAGGTTGAGGCTGTACACCATCCCTCCCTGGCCTCCGAGCCGAGCCATGCAATTTATGAGAAGTACTTCCCGGACGGTGCCGGCTCCATCTTTACATTTGAAGTCAAGGGAACGGAAGCAGATGCCCGGAAATTCATCGATAATCTGCCGATCTTCTCGCTGCTGGCAAACGTGGCGGATGTTAAGTCGCTTGTGATTCATCCCGCATCCACAACGCATTCCCAGCTCACCGAAGCGGAGCTGCTGGAGCAGGGGATCAAGCCGAACACCATTCGTCTGTCCATCGGCACAGAGCATATTGACGACCTGATCGATGCGCTGGAAACGGCGTTTGCTGCGATCAAGTAATAGAAAGGCGCTGCTGTAGGCCTCCCGTACAGCAGCGCTTTTTGTATATCCCGCCGCCCCTGCCACGGGCGGAACAATATGTACAAATAGTTGACTTTTCAAGGAAACTATGTTATGACAAATATGTATACCATGCTGAGATCCGGTGATGTATACAGCTTTCGCTTTTATACATATTGTAGAATCTACAGATGCGTATAACTGAAATGATTTTTCTGCATCACAAAATCGAAAGCGGCTCGGTGAAGTATACCATCACGCCCACGGCGACACATTACTATACTTTCCGTTCCGAGAATACCAGTTCTGTCCATGCCTTTTTGTATGAAGGCAGTACGAAGATCAAGGAGGATACCACCCACGCCAGCTATAACAGCAATTTCCTGATCGAAACGGTTCTGGAAGCCGGAAAGACCTATACGCTCGAAATGAAGCACTATCATGAAGAAGCGGTGGATTTCACGCTTGTCGCAGAGGAAGCGCCCGGTCTTCAGCTCGGTACCACAGCCATTACTCTCAATCAGACAAATTCCTACGGTACAGTTGATTCGGCAGAATACTTCTTCTTCCCCAAGGAGAGCGGTGTGTACTCGTTCCGTTCTTCAGGCGGTGGTGATTTCAATCTCCGGAGTGCTCTCTTTGAATACGATGTGAATTCGACCAGCCGGATTGCTGAGGCATCCCTCGTTTCCAGCCAGGATCAGAACTTCATTATGACCAAGAGACTGGAGGGCGGTGCGTATTA
>JAFXOO010000358.1 GCA_017528675.1 Oscillospiraceae bacterium
ATTCCGGCTACTGGGCAATTATTTTCCTCGCGGCGATTACCGGCATCGATTCTCAGCTGTATGAGGCGGCCGAGATCGACGGCGCGGGAAGGCTGCAGCGCATCTGGCACATCACTCTCCCGGGGATCAAGGGCTCCATCGTCACCGTCCTCATTCTTTCCATCGGAAGTCTTCTGGGCGGCGGCATGGGTGGTTCCACAAGAGCCAATACCGCAAATGCCCCCCGGAAGGGCCGTGACATCAACTACAGCGTCAACATCAGCTTCATGGAGGCCTGTCAGGGCAAGGCACAGGAATTGAGCATCAGCCACCAGGAGCGCTGCACGGCATGTAACGGCACCGGCGCTGAGGCCGGCACACAGCCGGAGGTATGTCCGGACTGCCGTGGCAGAGGCTCTGTCAAGCATGTACAGCAGACACCCATCGGAGCGATCTCCTCGACCAAGCCGTGTCCGCACTGCGGCGGCAAGGGCAGCGTGATCAAGAATCCCTGCCAGAAGTGCCACGGTCAGGGACGCATCAAGGTACAGAAGCGTGTCAACATCAACATCCCCGCAGGTATCAATGAGGGGCAGATTCTGCGTGTGCCGGGCGAGGGCGACAGCGGTATCAACGGAGGACCGGCAGGCAATCTCAATGTCAGCGTCAGCATCCGGCCGCATCCGGTGTTCAACCGTGACGGCTTTGATGTACATTGCGAGATTCCGATTACCTATGCCCAGGCAGTCATGGGCGGCGAGATTGAAGTGCCGACCATTGACGGCCCTGCCAAGATCAACATTCCCGAAGGCACCCAGAACGGCGCAAAGCACCGCCTGAAGGGCAAGGGTATCAAGTATCTCCAGCAGGATCGCCGTGGTGATGAGATTGTCCAGCTCTACATTGAGGTGCCCCGCAGCCTGACCAAGAAGCAGAAGGATCTGCTCCAGGAATTCGAGGCATCCCTCACCGAGAAGAATTACCAGAAGCGAACCGGGTTCTTTGATAAGCTGAAGGAGCTGTTCAAGTAAAAATAAAAAGAGGCAGGAGTTGCGGCTCTTGCCTCTTTTTATTGTGATTATGAAGCTTATCATTCAAAATAGTTTAATCTTTTCTTTAATTTTTGGGCGATAGCATTCATAAGTGCATCAAGATTAATACCATCAGCAGCGCTATAATACAGAATGCTATCCTTTGGCATATCAAATAGTTTTGAAACGTGATTCAATTTCTTTTCAAGAGATTTTTTCTGTTCCGAGGACAAACCATCCTGCCGGTTTATTGGTTCAATTTTATCGGCATAATTCAGGGCAAGAATTACTTTTTCACGATGTTCCTCCTGGAATAACGAGGAAAAGATAACTTCATCTACAGCAAAATCTCTTTGGTCGGCACGAAGCAAATATACGACAACATCCGAATATTGAAGCATTTGCTGATACCATTCATAATAATGCTGATCGGCATAATTTGACTCTCCGACACCCGGCAAATCGCTCAGGACGAAAAAAGTACTCTTTGAAGCGTTGATTCGATACATTGCATTATAAAGATCTTTAGTGCAGGCGCTAACATCGCTTGTCTTGAATGCATTTCGCCCTATGATTTTATTTAATGTGGTAGATTTTCCATACCCTGTTTTACCAATCATCATAACTTGCAGATGGTATGTTTTTTGGTTACGGTAGTGCCAATAACCGGAGTTTGTAGTCCATTCATGGGTGCTGTCTATCGGGAACGGGCTTTTTTTCAGAAACGAAAAACATGGATATCTGCAGATGAGCCTTTGTATTTCAGCATGATGCTTGATCTCAACTTTTAATTCCATAATAAAAACATTTCCTGCATCTTATGAACCATTTCGACATACTTCTGTTTGCATTGTTCCATCTCTCCGTTTTCGATGTAGGACAAGCAAGGCTTCAGATACCGCTCGTTGATCGCCATGTAGATGTTGTCTTTTTCAGGAGATTCATCGATCAACTTCACGATGGTTGGTGCATCACGGTAGTATTCCCGGATCAATTCTTGTCCGTCGGGCTGATGAATAAGCCAGTTGTCACGGAATGAACGGAATGCTTCCAGTTCATAGCAATCATCAGGTTTGTTGAAGTAATTGCAGGTTGCTGTTGTAATATAGCAGCCACCGCCGCCGCCACCCAAAGGTATGTGTGGGAAGTTTATTATTTTGTCAATAATATAATCGCCGGCTTTATCAATTGCGGTTTCAACAACATCCAATGTTTTGCTCACAACGTGTTCAACACCATCGATCACTTTGCATGTAACATCACCGATGATTTCAAAGAAAGATTTTTTGACATGCTCTCCAGTTGCTTTTGACTGGAATTCTTCGTTGACAGCTCTGAAAACAGTGATTTTCTTCTCGGCAGGTAATGCTCTGATGAATTCATCTACAAGTTTGGTGAGGTTAAACTTCTCATTCGCCGAAACGGGGATGATCTTCGAGGATGCAATATCAAAGTCCCTTGCAACATCATCAATTTTATGCTGAATGTTTACGAATTGCCGTGGGCCGGGTTCATGTCTTTCTTCGTCCCATTCTCTGAATGGCTCAATCTTGTCCACTTGGTTCAAAACAAAGAAAAACGGCTTACCTTCGTTGATATGTGACTTTACTACATTTTTATAGAAGTTTTCATCTGATGCCAATGCTCTGTCATCTGCCTTGATCAGCCAAAGCACCAGATCCAATTCGGGAAGTAATTTTGCATAGAGTTTTCCATATTCTTCGTCTCTGGTGGTACTTTCACCAACACCAGGAACATCGATCAGTTTGATCCCTCTTCCGCCCATGTTCAAAAGAACCTCCTGCGTGTTTCTTGTACAGGCGGCTACGTCGCTAACAGGACAGATTGCCGTACCAAATAATGCGTTGCACAGGCTGGATTTTCCTGCACCAGTTTTCCCGAACACGCCGATTCGTGGCTCATAATTAATGATTTTTGCGAGCCTTTCATTGATCTGAGCTCTTTGTTCGGGGGTGACGTGAACGCCAGCTTGTTCCAGTTTTTCAAAATATTCGTCATTAATGTTACCCATAATCGACCTCCTAAAACATGTTTTACAAAAAGTTAAGAACCCAACACCTGATATTTATATAGTATCACAAATTCAAACCTTTGTCAATAGGCTTTATGGTCTTTTAAAACCGTGCTTTTTTTACATTAGGGCTTGTAATTTTCCGCAGAGTGTGTTATAATAAAAAAGAGCGTGCATTGTGATCTCTCATTTTTGACTTCTGAGATGCTAAGTATGAATGCAGGAAAGGACGGCAGATATGTTATATACAGAAGATCATATCGGAAAAATCATGATCTCCGACAACTACCTCCGTCAGCTCACAGAGCAGACGGTGATGCAGTGCTTCGGAGTGGCTGGCTTTGCAGAGACAAAGCTCACAGATAAGCTCTTCTCCGGGCGTTTCAGCCCTGTGGAGATCCATGCGGACGGCAACAAGCTTGAGATTTCGCTCCATGTCAAGGTCATGTACGGCGTGAATATGCCGGCGGTCATTCATGCGCTCATGCACAAGGTGGAATTCACCGTGCAGGAAGCAGTCCGGATTCCCGTGTCCCGTGTCAGGGTATATGTGGATGAAGTTGTGGAGCCGTAAGCAGGAGGTAGCAGTAACAAGATGAACGGTAAGCTTTTGAAGGCAGCAATCTGTAGCGCTGCCGTGACGATTGAAAAACAGAAGAAATCCATTGACGAGCTGAATGTCTATCCTGTTCCGGACGGCGATACGGGCACGAATATGTCCATGACCATGAGCGCCGCCAGACGGGAACTGAGCGTAATGTCCGATAATGTGACCGTCGCTGAGGTCGCAGAGAAAGCAGCATCCGCTATGCTGCGTGGCGCAAGAGGCAACTCCGGCGTCATTCTCTCGCTGCTGTTCCGGGGCTTTGCCAGGGGGCTTGCAGGGCAGGAGTGCGCAGAGGGCAGAGATATCGCCAATGCTGTCGAGAACGGCGTGCAGGCTGCGTACAAGGCCGTGATGAAGCCCACGGAGGGCACCATCCTGACGGTAGCCCGCATGGGCGCCCAGCAGGCACAGAAGACAGCCCGTGAAAGCACCGACCCGATTGCCGTGTTTGAAGCGCTTGTGAGGGCTGCGGAGGAGGCACTTGCCAGAACGCCTGAGCAGCTTCCCATCCTCAAGAAGGCGGGGGTTGTCGATGCCGGCGGTAAGGGTCTGGTGACCATCTGGGGCGCAATGCTCAGAGTGTTCCAGGGCGAGGCACCGGCTGTTCCGGCTGAGGCGGAGACACCTGTAAAGCACCACGAGCCCGTTGCCATCGGCAGGGTCGATCTCGAAGAGGAGATTACTTATACCTATTGTACGGAATTCATTCTCGAAAAGAAAAAGGACTGCCCGGATGCCTTCAAGCTCCGTGCCTACCTCGAAACCATCGGTGACTGTGTGGTTGTTGTGGAGGATGATGAGATCATCAAGGTGCATGTCCATACCGACAATCCCGGTCTTGCATTGCAGAAGGGTCTGGAATTCGGTCAGTTCGTCAACGAACCCAAGCCGAAGGTGGAGAATATGCGCATCCAGCATGCCGGCAGAGTGCGGGAAGCACAGAATGCGGCACAGGATGATACCTATGTGCGTGCAGAGCCGGAGAAGCCGTTCGGCTTTGTGGCAGTTGCCGCCGGCAAGGGACTGGAGGAGATGTTCAGGGAGCTGGGCGCAGACTGCGTTGTCTGCGGCGGCCAGACCATGAACCCGTCCACGGATGACATCCTCAAGGCGATTCATGCAACGCCTGCAAAGAATGTCTTTGTGCTTCCGAATAACAAGAATATCATCATGGCGGCAGAGCAGGCCGTGAGCCTTGCCGACCGCAATGTCTTTGTGCTCCAGACACGCACTGTCCCGCAGGGCATCTCTGCGATGCTGGCGTTTGATGAAACGCTCGATTCCGAGGGGAACCGTATCGCCATGACCAAGGCGTTCGAGAAGGTTTCCACGGGTCTGGTGACCTTTGCGGCACGGGATTCCGAGCTCGACGGCCACCCGATCAAAAAGGGCGAAGTGCTGGCGCTCGAAAACGGCAAGCTCGCTTTCACCGACAAGGAACTCAACCACGCAGCCTATAAGCTGACCAAGAAGATGGTCGGCAGCGAAACCGGCTTCATCACCGTGACCTACGGCGAGGATGTCGAGGAGGAGACCGCCGAGGAGCTCACAGAGCGCATCCGGAGCAAGTTCGGTGACCGCATCGAGGTCATGTGCGTGAACGGCGGCCAGCCGGTCTACTACTACATGATCGCAGTGGAGTGATTCTTCAAAGGCTGCCAGCGCATGTTCCGGCCTTTCGCCAGAGAAAGACTCGGCGTGCGTCTGGCTGCACGGACTACTGTGCCGGAAAACAGGTGCCTTCGGCGTTTTGCCGGGGGCATTCTTTGTAAGGAGAGGTACTATGGATTTTCAGATCAAGGACGGCGTGCTGAAAAAATACACGGGCGGTGACCTCACCGTCATCATCCCGGAGGGCGTGACTGCCATCGGGAAAAATGTCTTCATGAACCTTGGTATTGAAAAGGCCGTGATTCCCCACGGTGTGACAAGCATCGGGGAAAATGCCTTCGGCATGTGCAGCTATCTGCGGGAGGTTGTGCTCCCGGATACGCTCGAATCCGTCGGAGACGGCGCATTTGCGGTGTGCTCCAGCCTGGAGGAGATCACGCTCCCGGACAGCCTGCGGGAGATCGGCACACGGGCATTCGGCATGACACCGCTGAAAAACGTGACCGTCCCGGAGGGCGTGACGGAGCTCGGACAGGAGACATTTTCCAATTGCTCCAGCCTGACCGCCGTGCGGCTTCCCGACAGCCTGAAAGCCATCGGACGGGCGGTGTTCTATAACGATGATGCGCTGGCGGAGGTGAACTTTCCGGCGGGGCTGACTGAGATCGGAGCAAATGCCTTTTCCGGCTGCGGCGCACTGGAGCATGTCACGCTCCCGGCAGGTATGACAACAATCGGCTGGCGGGCATTCCTCGGCACACCGTGGTTTGAAAAGCTGCGGGCGCAGGATCCGCTGGTGATCTTCGGCAGCGTTCTGGTCGATGCAGAAGCCTGCGAGGGCGCTGTGACCGTCCCGGAGGGCGTGACTGCCATCGGTGAGCATGCCTTCGCCCTGAACAGAGCCGTCACCTCCGTGAAGCTGCCGGAGAGCGTGACGAAGATCGGGGAGGGCGCCTTCGAGGACTGCTCTGCCCTGACATCCGTGAACATCCCCGCCGGCGTGACGAAAATCGAAGCGAAGACGTTCTACCGCTGCTCCCGGCTTGCGCAGGTCAGCCTCCCCGCCGGTGTGACATCCATCGGAGCATGTGCCTTCTGCGACTGCAAGCCGCTGGACGGCTTCACCATCCCGGAGAGCGTGCAGGAGATCGGACGGGCGGCTTTTCACCAGACCGCATGGCTGAAACGGCAGCAGGAAACGCCGCTGGTCATTGTCAACAGCATTCTGGTGGATGCATTCGGCTGCAAAGGCGAAGTGACCGTCCCGGAGGGCGTGACACAGATCGGGGAGGGCGCCTTCTGGGGCTGCCATGAGATGACCGCCGTGCAGATTCCGGAAAGCGTGGAGAAGATCGGCAGCTATGCGTTCGCAGGCTGCGAGAGCCTGACATCCATTACCATTCCGGCGCAGGTGCGTGAGATCGGGGAGGGCGTCTTTGCCCAATGCAGCGGACTGAGGAAGCTGCACTGGGTCGGCCGCTGCCTTGCCGCAAACTGGAATGACAAGGAGATGGAGCGGAAGGCCTTCACCAACGGACTCTGCGATGCGCTCAGAATGGTCGGAAGCAGGGACTTTTCCGTCAAGCTCGACCACGGCGTGAAATTCCCGTTCATCGTGGGAATCTACCGGGAGACAGGCGATGCGGAAGCCCTCGCCTACCTGAAAAAACAGGCGGCAGCGCTGGTGAAGCAGTGCATCACCGCAGGCGATGCGGACACCATCGGCTATCTTCTCACCATCCCCGGCCTCGTCACCAAGCGCAACATCGACAAGGTGCTTGAACTTGCCGTGGCGCAGAAGCAGCACGAAATCTATACCATGCTGGTGCGCTATAAGTCCGGGACCCTCGGCTTCAAGGACGTTTCCGATCAGTTCAAGCTTTAAGGCAGCACCGCACAAAGCCCGCCTGATGGCTTGGCGGCACATCTGCTTGCATCTTTTCCGTCATCTTGCACAGAAATTCCTTGCTGGGCGCCAGCCCAGCGGCGTCATTTCTATACAATCTGACGAAAAATCTGACTGCGCATCTGCACCACCAGCTCTGTGCAGTGTTGCCTTAAATAAGATGCTTTTCCCCCGCTTTGTGCTACAAAGCGGGCGGGGGTTGAGGGGGCAGAGCCCCCCTGAGTCGGCTGAAAGCCGACCGAAAACCCTGATTCTTAACGATAGTCCTCCAAAAGGAGCAACACATGACAAGACTATTCCTATCCATCCGGAAGCTCAAGGGCGTCGGAGAAAAGCGTGCTGCCGTCTATGCAAGGGTCGGCATCACGACGCCGTATGAGCTGCTGTATTATCTGCCGAGGGATTACCGGGATTACCGGGAGCCTGTGCCGGTCGCAGAGACACTGCCTGACCAGCAGGCGGTCATCCGGGTGACGATTACGGCGAAAAAGCGCCCGATCTATGCACGGGGCGGCTTGCAGATCTTTGCACTGGAGGCAGAGGATGACGAGGGTACGCCCATCGGCATCCGCATCTTCAACAATGTCTACAGCTACCAGGCATTGCAGGTCGGGAGAACCTACACCATGTACGGCAAGATTACCGGCGGTTCGCAGCGGGAGATCCATGCCCCGCTCGTCCACCGGGAGGAGGACAATCCCCTCGAAGCCGTCTATCCGCAGACCACCGGCCTGACGAGCGCAATGGTGCGCACGAATATCCGGGAAGCATTGCAGATGATGGATGAGCAGCCCTTTGAGACACTGCCGCAGGCGCTCCGGGAGCGTTACGGGCTGGTGCCGCTGCCGAAGGCCATGCACGGCATCCATACGCCCGAAACGATGGAGGAAGCCGAATCTGCACGGCACCGGCTGGCGTTTGAGGAGATGCTGCGCCTGCAACTCGGACTGCGGCTGCTGCGGCAGCGCTCCCAGCGGGTGACGGAGTATCCGATTGACCCGGAAATCAGCCTGCAACCGTATTATCACTCACTCCCCTTCCAGCCTACAACGGCGCAGATGCGTGCGATTGAGGAAATCCGTGCCGATCTGTGCAGCGGCTCGCCCATGAACCGCCTGCTGCAAGGCGATGTCGGCTCCGGCAAAACAGCCGTTGCGGCGGCGGCATGCTACTGCACGGTGCAAAGCGGGATGCAGTGCGTCCTGATGGCACCGACAGAGATTTTAGCAGCGCAGCATTTCCAGACCTTGCAGCGCTTTCTGGAGCCGCTCGGCATCACGGTCTGCCTGCTGACCGGTTCGCTGAAGCCAAAGGAGAAAAAGGCGCTCTATGCGCAGATTGCAGACGGCTCGATGCAGGTTGTCGTCGGTACACATGCCGTATTCCAGAAGGCGGTTGCGTACAGGCGCCTTGCGCTCGTCATCACGGATGAGCAGCACCGCTTCGGCGTGGCGCAGCGTGCCGCACTGGCGGAAAAGGGCGGCGTGCCGCATAAGCTCGTCATGTCGGCAACCCCGATTCCCCGCACGCTGGCACTGCTGGTGTACGGTGATCTGGATGTCTCGGTGCTGGATGTGCTGCCCGCAGGACGGCGCCCGGTGGAGACCTATGCCGTGACCGGCAAGCTCCGGCCGAGAGCCATGCGCTTCCTGACGGGAGAGCTGAAGGCAGGGCGCCAGGCGTATATCGTCTGCCCTGCGATTGAGGAGGGCGAGACAGACCTCAAGGCCGTGACCGCCTATGCAGAGCAGATGCGTGAAACGCTGCTTGCCGGATGGCGGACAGGTATCCTGCACGGTCAGATGTCGCCGCAGGAGAAGGACGAGGCAATGCGGAAATTCCGGGATCATGAGACAGATGTGCTCATCTGTACGACGGTCGTGGAGGTCGGCGTGGATGTGCCGAATGCTACCGTCATGCTCATCGAGGATGCAGAGCGCTTCGGCCTGTCACAGCTTCACCAGCTCCGTGGGCGGGTCGGCCGCAGTGAGCACCAGAGCTACTGCATCCTCGTGACGGAGCATGTCAGCGAGGAGAGCCGGGAGCGCCTGCGCCTGCTGAGCAGCACGACGGACGGCTTCAAGGTGGCGGAGGCAGACCTTGCGCTGCGTGGCCCCGGCGACTTCTTCGGGAGCATGCAGCACGGCCTGCCGCCGATGAAGCTTGCGGACATCACGGACACGAGAATGCTCCATGAGGTGCAGGAGGCCGCAGATCTGCTGCTTTCGGATGACCCCGATCTACAGAAGCCGGAGCACCATGCCTTGTATACGGACATCGTGCGGCTGTTTGCACAGTATGGAGAAAATGGTCTGAATTAGGGTGTGCCGGCACGGATCTGCACACACAGCACTGCAAGCCTTGTCGGAATTGTGCATAGAAAGCGGAATATGTTGATAATATTAACAATATCTACAAAGTGAGACTTTTTTGAAAAAAGCAGTTGACAAATGTGCCCGGATGTGGTATACTGAATAAGTCGCAAGGGTACCAAACAGGAACACCGAGCGAACAAATAAAAATGGTGATGGGAGCATAGCTCAGCTGGGAGAGCATCTGTCCTACAAACAGAGGGTCATAGGTTCGAGCCCTATTGTTCCCACCATTTTTTGGCCCGGTAGTTCAGTTGGTTAGAACGCCGCCCTGTCACGGCGGAGGTTGTGAGTTCGAGTCTCATCCGGGTCGTCAATGCTTCCGTAGCTCAGTTGGTAGAGCAGGGG
>JAFXOO010000359.1 GCA_017528675.1 Oscillospiraceae bacterium
CAAAGCCCACTCTTTCTGATGTAGAGAGAAACAAGGAATTATTTGAATATGAAATGACTGAGGTGATCCTGCAACTGAAAGGGGAATTTGCCAAGGTTAGCGGTAAGGATATGCATTTTGATGATGCACAGTTTACTGCACAGAAGCCGGTTTGCAATGCAGATCTCCCGAAGGTGAGCGTCGAGCCGGTTTCTGTTGCGGAAATCAAAACGGACATTGACCTCTCGGCTGCTGTCTCTGCTATGCAGAAGACAGCAGCGGTGACGGTCGATGTGGAAGTCCCCGCAGTTCCGCAGATGAAAGCGCCTGAACTCAGCCAGATTGAGGTCAAGCCGTTTGACACGGAGCTGAAGACTGTCAAGATCACGCCCTGTGAAATCCCGGCTGTGCAGATTACACTGCCGGTTGTGGACACAGTACCCACAACGCTCCGCAAGCCGGAGCCGATTGCTGCGGTAAAGCTGGAACCGATCAGCGTTGCGCAGATTGATACAGCAATCCGCCTTTCTGAATTTTCCTGCAACACGAAGTTGCAGCCGATCAGTGTGGAGGTTCCTGATACGACTTTGCGTCTGCACGAGCCGAAGCCTGTCACAACAGCATTTACCAATCCGGATGTTCCCGAAGTGCCGGGTGTGGACACATACCAGCCCACTGCCGTACAGCTTTCGGAAGCACCGGAGATCAGTGTGCCCGGACGCATTTCAGCAGTAAGCATCCCCCCGGTGGAGCCGCCTGCAAGTGAAGCGCCGGAGATCAGGCCTGTAAAGGTCGCCCCGTATACCCCCACAGCGCTTTCGCCTGTGGTGAGTGAACCGGAAAAGGTCGCCGTTCCGCACATTGGTGCGGTGACCCCCCACAGTGTCACTCCCGATCCGATCCAGGTCAATGTTCCGCAGACCAAAGCTGTGAAAGCCTTCCGCCCGGTGGAACAAACCGCATTGGATTCCTCGGATTTGTTGTCCGATATTCAGTCAGACTATCCCACGGTCAGACCTGTCACGCTCCCTCCTGTCACAATGGCCTCGCCTGAGCAGATTGAGGTTCCCCAGCTCCCGGACGTTGATGCATATGTGCAGGATATCTTAGGGTCTGTCGTTTGATGATACTATGAACATGTAGGAGATATTGTAAGATGAAGCTCATGAAAATGATCGCCGCACTGAGTGTGCCGGTAATGATGCTTGGCCAGTTGGCTCTGCCGGCTGCTGCAACGGAAGGCAATGAACCGTTGCAGGCGTATTTCTCGGAAGACGGAACAACGCTGAAGATCTTCACCGCCTCTAAATTATCTGATGATGCGAGCCTTCTTGTGGGCAATGCGACACTCGATGCAGAGGTACAGAATGAGAAGGTAGCGATCAACACCGTGTTCCTGATTGACAATTCCACCTCGATTCCCGTTGGCTTGCGTGACCAGATCAAGACGGCAATCCAGGATTATGTGAAGTCGATGCCGGAAACGGAGAGCGCCAAGGTGGCGATCTTCGATACCGATACCACGATGCTGTCGGATGAGTATTCCAACGACGCCGGGTTCATTGACTACGAGCTGTCCAAGGTTGATTTCAAGGGACAGGCCAGCCTGGTGTATGACGCTGTAATGCGTGTCGTCAACGAAACCGACACCGACCAGGATATCTATTACCGCACTGTCCTGATTACAGACGGCGTGGATTCCGTAGAGGGCACCTCCTTTGATTATCTCAGGAGCGCCATCAGTGAGAACGGCAGATACCATATTGATGTGGTACAGGTCAGCAAGTCTGACAAGCCGGATGTGAATCTCACGGCGATTGGAAATCTGGGCTCCAACACTTTCATGCAGTTTGACAGCGAATCGACATTCGATTCACTGAAGCCCGCCAATGTTTCGATGATGAAGGCACCGCTGATCAACGAGGTAGCGACCGGCGAGCTCAAGGGCGTTACCATAAAAAGCGGCGACAGCAGCATCGCCCTCGGCTCAATCCTGTTCCCGCAGGTGGAAATCGCCGTTCCGGCCACAGCACCTGCTGAGGAACCGACCGAAGAACTGACAGAGGCGCCGACACAGGCTCCCACTCAGGCACCGACAGAGCCGGTAAAGCCCGTGAAAAAGGCGCTCCCGCTGCTGCCTGTGCTGCTGATTGCACTCGGTGCGCTGGCGGTACTGGCTGTCATCATCGTTCTGATTATTGTACTCGCTACCAGAAAGGGGCGCAAGTGCAGTATTGCAGTTGAGGTTCTCAAGGATGACGAGCGTGACCAGCAGGGTGTCGGCAAGGATGTATGGGAATTCCCGATGTCCTCTGAATTCCGTGTCGGCAGAACCCTCGAACCCATGTCCGGCGATAATACCCCGCTCCCCAAGAACCACAAGGCAATCTGTGAGAGTGCAACCAATGATGATATCAGCAGTATCGGCCGCAATGCCTTTGCATTGTCCTTTAATGCCAAGACAGGTGTGCTGACAATCACCAATATTGCAAAGGGCGCTGTCTTTACCGTTGAGACTGCGGGAAGAAAGACCGACCTGCGCAGCGGCATGGCTGTGGAATTGCAGCAGGGAAGCCGGATTCTGCTTGGTAATTACACTACAATCGTGATCCAGAATATTGCGACAAACAAGTGATCGACACTTCCCCGGAACAGTAAGCGAATGATTGGGAGGCATTATGGAAAGCAACAAACTGCTGATCGGAGTTCAGTTCATTGACGAACAGGGCGCAAGCATCGTCATGGAACTGATTGTACTGAGAGATATCACACTCAAACAACTGCTCGACGGCATCCGTTACGGACTTGAAAAGAAGAAGGCGAGCGATGCCGTCTACGACATCTGCTGCAACATCTATTCCAATTGTCTTGGGACGGGCAAAGCCGGCGGAACCTATCACAAGCTGACGCTGACTTCCTATAATAATGCACTTGCATTTGACAAGGATCAGTACGGCCGTGTCATCCTGCGGGAGGCGGATTTTGCCAAGAAGCTGTATGAGGTCGGTTTTATCACCTCGACCCGTATCGTCTTTGACTGCACAGAGCGGTATGAGACCTATGAGGTCAACACCTCGAACATCATCCCGGCTTTCAATCCGAACAACAAGATGAATTCCTTTGTGACCTTCCCGGAATACAACATCAGCACACGCCAGATGTACAAGTTCGATGATACGCCGGTGGAGATCATTCCGCCCGGGGATCCGCCCCAGAAGCAGGAGCAGAACCTGCTTCTGGCCATGCTCCCGACCGTGCTGATGATCGGTACGATGATGCTTGTGAGAGCAGTGATGATGAACAACAACAGCAACGCCTTTGCAATGGTTGCCATGAGCGGTGCAATGGGTCTTGTGACCTTAGTGACCTCGATCATCAACTTTGCCCGCAATGCCAGCAAGTATAAGAAGGATCTGAAGGACTGGCGTGAGCATTATCAGGCATATATTGCCAAAACCATCGTTGAGATCCAGCAGAGAAAGGGTCTGGATGTCAAGAAGCTCTGTGAACTGTATCCGGATGTGAACGACATCCTTGACAGCAATAATGTCAGCCAGAGTGTTTACAGCATGTCGGCGCACATTTTCAGCAGAGCGCTGGCAGATGAGGACTTCCTCATGGTCAGACTGGGCGTTTCCAATGATGTGGAGAACAAGTTTGAGATCCGTGGCACCGGCAAGGACGCAGTTTTCTCTGCCTCGAACTTCACGTTCAGCAACGGCACAGTACAGATCTTCATCCCCAAGGACAAGGAGTACAAGTACACCGAGGATCAGAACTACTACCTGAGCAATCTTCCCAAGTTCATTGCCAAGAAGTATGAGCACATGGAGAATGCGCCGCTGCTGTTCTCGTTCAAGAACTGCGGGGCTTTGGGTATCGTTTCCCAGAATGTGGACATCACCAATTTCCTGATCGAGCGCATGATCTTCGATCTCTGCTTCTACCAGTCCCCGGATGATCTACAGTTTGTCATCCTGTTCCCCCGGACGAACAACCCCAACCAGATCGAGCGGGATATCAGCGTCTACAAATTCCTGCCGCATTTCCGCCAGCTTTTTGCAGACCGCTCCCAGTTCGTATTCAACACCGAGAGCGCCAACTCCATTTTCAGCATTATGCTCAACATCATGGGCGAGCGTTCGAGCGGTTCTGCGGGTAACAGCCGTCTGCCCCACATCGTGTTCATCGTCTATGATGAGTATGATATCAAGGAGCACGCATTTGCGCAGTATCTTCCGGAAGTGCCGGAGGAGGGCAAGCCCTACGAGAACAAGCTGGGGCTCACCTTCATTTTCCCGAAGCTCTATAAGGAGCACCTGCCCAAGTACTGCGACCAGGTTGTAACGCTCTATGACACCTATGCAGAGGTTGTTCCGCATGAGAACGAAAAGCTCTGCAAGCGCTTTGCCTTCGGTGTCGCAGAAAACTGGGGCAAGCACCTCTACAATTCCTATAAAGTGCTCTCAGCACTCAGCTATGCGCAGATCTCCGCCAACGGAAAGGTGCCGTCCACGGTCAGCCTCTTTGAACTGTACGGTCTGAAGAAGGGCAAGATCAATGTCGGTGAATTCTGGGAAGGCGTAGGCGGCAAGCGTGCCTATGATGTGCAGTCCTCTATCGGCGTGCCGATCGGCAAGACGGACAGCGGCATCACCTACCTCGACCTTCACGAAAAATATGACGGCCCGCACATGCTGGTAGCCGGAACGACCGGTTCCGGTAAATCCGAAACGATCATCTCGTATCTGCTCGGACTCTGCCTGTGCTTCCGTCCGGATGAAGTCAACCTGATGCTCGTGGATATGAAGGGCGGCGGCTTCATCAAGCGTATCGGTACGCTTCCGCACGTTGTCGGGTCTGTAACAGACGTAGACGGCGATGAGAACGGCACCGGCGCAGAGTACATGCTCAAGCGCTTCCTGGATGCGCTGACCTCCGAGATCCGCAGAAGAAAGATCCTGTTCAACTCCATGCATGTGGACAGCATCAATGGCTATATCAAGGCATGCCGGGATATCGAAGGCCATATCAAGAGCATCAACAACCGCCTGCGTGGCGAAAACAAGGAGGAAATGACCGAGAAGGAGATGCAGGATCTCCGGGATCAGGCAAAGAATGATGCGCTGGCGCACCTGATTCTTGTCGTGGATGAGTTCACGGAGCTCAAGCGTTTCTCTACCGAGAACAACGATGTGGACTTTATCGGCGAGATCACAACCATCGCCCGTGTCGGCCGAAGCCTTGGCTTCCACATTATCCTGATTTCCCAGAATATCGAGGGTGCCATCACCGATGACATCCGTGTCAATTCCAAATCCCGTCTGTGCCTGAAGGTTGCAACCCGACAGGCGTCCAAGGAAATGATCGGCAACGACCTTGCGGCAAGTCCGACGATGCCGGGCAACGGCAGAGGCTATCTCCTCGTGGGCACAGGCTCCAAGTTTGAGTACTTCCAGTCCGCCTATTCCGGCGCCACGGTAGAGGATAACATGGAAACGCCGATCGAGATCATCGAGGCAAGCAAGTCCGGCGTATACCAGGTCTTCTATCAGTCTGAACGGGACAATCTTGAATACAAGAACCGGAAGAAAGAGCTTGAAAAGCAAGGTAAACTTGAAACACAGCTCAATGCGATTGTAGGTGCCATCAAGACCTACTACGACGAGCACAGCAGCGAGTATCCCACCCCGCACATCGTCTTCCAGAAGCCGCTGCCCAGCAGAATGGTGCTCAAGGACGGTGTCATCTATGATTATCAGGACGGCAAGTACGAGCCGATGAGGGAGGTCTGATAGCGTATGAGAGCGTTAGAAATGGGAATTTATGACGATCTTGACACACAGACACAGCCGGTATTGCACATTAACGTATTTGAAAGCAACGTGATTGTGTTCGGTGGTCACATGAGCGGTAAGACCACATTCCTCAAGACTCTGCTTGTCCGGATGCACCAGAACATCGAGGACGGCGATGCAGAGGAGACGTACATCATCGACTTCGGCGGAAACCTGGGTGAATACAGCAAGCTTCCGATGGTCGCAGCGTGCTTCGACAATTCCAATGAGGAAAATGTCCGCCGTGTTTTCAAGACGGTGGAGAAGAAGCTGGAAAAGAACATCAAGGCGCTGAAATCCACGCAGTTCTATGAGGCATATCATGCCGCAGACGGCAAGAAACCGGGACATATCACGCTGATCATTGACAACATCAATGCGTTCCTGTCCGATGAGCGGTACATCTCCTACCAGGAGACACTGCTGAAATTCTGCCGTGACGGCCTTTCCAAGGGCCTGAGCGTTGTGTTCTCCGCCAGTGACACGAGCAACGGACTGTCCAAGTTCCTGTCCTCGTTCGGATGGAAGCTGGCATTTGATCTGCCGTCGGATGTGTATGTCGATGTGTTTGGCAGAAGAATCAACGAACCCATGAAAAATGCCGGTCGTGGCATCACCATTATCGGCGGCAAGCAGCGGGAGCTCCAGACATTCCTGCCGTTCGAGAATGAGCGTGAGGATCTGGAGGCATTCCTTGGCAAAATGGCGGATTTCTCCCACACTGTCGAGAAGCTGCAAGGCTTTGGCGATGAGCTGACTGAGCAGAATTTCGCGGAGTATTCCGCAGAGCATACCTCTGTACAGACGGTGGAAACCCAGGGCGACTGGATCACGGTCGGCCTCGACTACTACGAGCACAAGCCCGTGGTCGTGGATCTCAAGGAGATGCACTCCATCGGCGTTTACGGCAAGAAGAAATTCGGCAAGACCAATCTGTTGCAGATTCTGCTCCGCTCCATCCAGAAGAAGCACCCGGACTACCGGATTGTGCTGATGGACGACGGACGCAAGCAGCTTCTTGAATTCTACGATGAGCAGAACGAGCACCATGTCTATATGGACAAGATCGAGCAGCTGACGGAGTTCCTGGACAAGGAGGGCTACTACGCCAAAACCGGCAACAAGCTCTTTCAGGAGCAGGAGACGCCGACAACCGTATTTGTGCTCCAGAACAAGATGCTGTTCCAGAGTTCAGGTAAGAATCTCCTGAGTAACTTCTCAAAGATGACGGCAACAGCGGAGGAAAAGGGCTACTACTTCATCTACCCTGATATCCGCAAGATCGGCAACAGCGACAGGGAGGCAGAGTCCTTCCTGAACAACAGCTTCTCGGTGGTGTTCCTGCTGGACAACATTGCAGAGTTCATCGCTGACAAGGGCAGCCGTTCGGTATTCGGTGAAATGGATGCCAAGGAGCTGAAGAATGAATATGCCCGCTGTGAGCTGGGCGATGGTTATTTCTATGATATCGACAGCGACGACCTGAAGAAAATGAGATTCCTGAAAGCATAGAAAGAGGTGTTTTATATGGCAGATACCGGCGAGTATGTATTGATTGACACGAAGGCGTTTGATGCCTTTATCGATCAGAAGGACAGCATCCTTAAGCGCTATGATGAGATCAATACGAGATATGACGAGATCGTAAGTCAGTTGCTGGAGAACTGGGTTGGCCAGGGAGCAGATGCCTTCCGGTCGGACGCCAAGAATGTCAAGGCGAATATTACCGGCATCTATGATATTCTGAAGACGATGTGCGATACTCTGACCGATTGCCGTCAGATCTTTGATGAGTGTGACCACGCTCTGGGAGAATTCAACAGAAATCCGGAGGGCTCATAACGGAGGCATAATAATGGACGATTTGGTTTTTAAGAATATCCCGGATGAGGGCTTTGGTTCACAAGGGGGATTCTCGGATCGGGTATCAAACCCTTCTACAGCCAGAGTAGGCCCGGTGGTGCCGCCGCCTCAGCCCGAGAGTTCTGCTCCCGTAACAGACAGCAGTGCACCAGGCAATGCTCCTGTTCCGGATGAGTATTCCAGATTGTCGAATCCAACGCCATCCCGCCGTGGATGGGGTGCGCAGCCAAGACCGCAGGAGCCGCCGCCGCAGTATACACCGCCGCCGCAGCAGTATACGCCGCCGCAGCAGCAGTATACGCCGCCGCAGCAGCAGTATACACCGCCGCCACAGCAGTATACACCGCCGCAGCAGCAGTATGTACCGCCGCAGCAGCAGTATACGCCGCCGCAGCAGCAGTATGTACCGCCGCAGCAGCCGTATATGCCGCCTCCCGGAAGTAATGAGCGTGCATCCAATCCCACACCGACAAGACGAGGCAGAGGCCCGTCATCTCCGTTCGAGAGAGAGATTCCGACGGTCAAGCCGGAAGGGGCAGTGACGGTGCCGTTTCTGACAGACACTGACAGTCGACTGTCAAACCCGTCCCCGACAAGACGCCGTGGCGGACAGACCGCATCTCCCGCCCCCCAGGTACCGCAGGGCTACCCTGTGATTGAGGGGCTCGACAGAGTGTCCAATCCGACCCCGACCAGACGGGACAGATCAGCCGCACCGCCGCAGTATACACCGCCGCAGCAGCCGTATATCCAGCAGCCGCAGCAGCCGTATATCCAGCCGATGCAGGGGTTTCAGGGGGCTGACAGAGCGTCCAACCCGACCCCAAGCCGCCGTGGCGGAGGCGCACCGGTCATGACAACGCCGCCGCCCATGCAGCAGCCGATGATGCAGCCGCAGCAGCAGCAGTATACACCGCCGCCGCAGCAGCCATACATCCAGCCGATGCAGGGATTTCAGGGTGCCGACAGAGCATCCAACCCAACCCCAAGCCGTCGTGGCGGAGGCGCACCGGTCA
>JAFXOO010000360.1 GCA_017528675.1 Oscillospiraceae bacterium
CTCCGGTCAGTTCGACGAGTGGATTGAATGCACTATCACGATCAATGCAAGCGCAGAAATCAATCCCCGGAGCAAGGAAACCATCAATGGCTATGTGATCCACGATCCTGCATTCACCAGCGGCAACTATGAGTGGGTGAGTGCAGAGGCACAGAACGATTACCAGACAGTACAGATCGACCAGAGCAATATCGCTCAGTTGTTTACGGATGCTTCCACATCCGGCGATCCTGCACTGAAGATCACGGATGCACGGCCGATGGATAAGCTTGTGCTGAAATACCGTGTGCCGGTAGACCAGTGCGATCTCGTGAACAATGCAGGCCAGCCGATCACGGACCGGAATCATCCTGCCGACGGCATCAAGGCAGTGAACACGGTGCATGTCGGAGATGACGAGCCGACGGATGCGCAGGTTACCAATATTCCTGGTGTTGCCGGTAAGACAAATGTGACGGTTCAGAAGAACTGGCAGAACGGCGGAAATACCAAAACGGAACAGACCTCTGCAAAGCTGAAGCTGTATTACCGGATCGACAACGGCGACGGCACCTTCAGTGAGTGGGCACCGTACACGGCGTATGATTCGACGTATGCGACCCCGGAAAAGACCGTCTATGCCAAGAATACAAACACCAGTGTTGTGTTTGAGGACCTGCCGGTCTATCATGTGGAGGCAAACGGCACAAGAAAGTCGATCTACTACAAGGTCGAAGAAGAAGTCATCGTATCGGACGGTTCTGCAAACCTTTACACGGGTTCGGGAGTTCCGGAGGATGGCGTGAAGGCTTCCAGATCCCCCTCTATGGCGCTTACCAACACCTGGGAGGGTGTCAATGTGGAAGGCATCAAGCTCTGGCGGGATGATGAGGGCGTTTCCAACCGTCCGGCTGCCAGACTGCAACTCCAGCAAAAGGTGAATAACGGATGGCAGAACATCGGTGATCCGGTGAATGTCGGTAATTCTGACCGTGGCTATCATATGTGGGAGTCACTCCCCAAGTATGAAGCCGGTACACGGAATCTGATTGAATACCGTGTGATTGAGGTGGATACGGATTCCCGCTATACGCCGGAGTACAATGGCAACACCGTAACGAACGTGTACAATAAAATGACCGTTACGGCGGAAAAGAACTGGCTGGGCGTGGACTCGGATCTGGATAAGCCGGATTCCGTCACATTCCAGCTCTACCGGACAACGGATCCTTCCAAGGATATCAGCCAGTGGGATGAATGCGAGAATCCGATTACCATTCAGAAGGCCGATTACAGCCGAAGCGGAGAGCTTCTGAAATGGACAGAGCTCGACAAGACCGATGAAAGCGGCAATGCGTATTATTACCGGGTTGTAGAGATCAGCACGGTACCTGCTGACAAGCTGGAGGAGTTTGCAGTTTCCTATAATGGTTATAACGCTGCAAACAATTCACAGTCGGGACGTTCCGGAAAGATCACGGTCAATAATACCTGGCGCAAGACCAATGTCACAGTCACGAAGGAATGGCTGGGCGACAGAGGTTACGAAGACATGCGTCCTCCGATCACCTTCCAGCTTGAGATCAGCCGTGACGGCGGTTCTACCTGGTCGGCTGCACCGGTTTCGGATGCTGCTGTGACACTGTATAACAAGGGCGACGGCAACTTTGCAGCAGAAGGCAGTACGGAAACCAACCAGTACACCTGGCATGCGCTTGATGCAGGACCGAATGTGAAGTACCGTGTCATCGAGCAGCCGGTGGTGATTGCGGAGGATGACGACAGCCACCATAAGCTGCAAAGAGGAACGAAGATCTACGACACCTATTACGGCTACGATTCCAATACAGAGCCTATCGTGGTTGCTAGCGATGATCCGAATCATCCCGGCGTGAAAATCCTCAATAAGTCGGATATGATCACGATCAGGGTGGATAAGAACTGGGTCGGTGTTTACGGTGAGGACATTCCGGACAGAGTGACATTCCGTCTGGAGGCATCCACAGACCAGGAGCATTGGACAAAGTTCTCCGATAAGGTTGCGACCAAGAACAACGGACAGTTCCCGACTACCAACTGGACATGGATGTCAAAGACGGATCCTGACGGGAACCCGTATTACTACCGTGTGAGGGAGATATTGGTTGAGCGGGACACCGGTCAGACCCAAACGATTACGGATACCTATGTGGATGAAAACGGACAGACTGTCACGGTGACAGAGGAGATTCCGATTTATGAGGAGGTACTCGCAGAGTTCACCCCGGAAGTACAGTCCACAGAGAACGGCGCAGGAGATCTGAGCTACACCGTAACCAATACCTGGAATCTGATGAACGTTTCCGTGCAAAAGGCCTGGGAGGATGGCTCCCACAGCGAAAACTACACCAGCGTGACCATGCAGCTCATGCAGAAGGTTACAGAAGACGGTACATGGGAAGCGGTAGCGGATCGTGATCCAGTCCACGTCACCAGCGCAAATGGATGGAAGCTGGACAACGCCTGGAAGAATCTGCCCCGCACGAACGCAGCAGGAGAGACAATCTATTACCGGGCAGTGGAAATTGCGGCAGTAACGGCAGGCGGAGAAACCATCAACATCGCAGACAGCCCTGATTTCTACACAGTTCCGGATGGTGCCGGTATCAAAGCGACCGGAACGTCTGTTGTGACGAATGTTCCGAAGCACATCGGCATCCAGGTCAGCAAGTCCTGGGATCTGATCGGTATTGCAACGCAGCCTACGACGTACACTGTAACGCTGATGGCATCGCTCAACGGCGGTCTGAGCTGGCAGAAGGCTTCTGAGCTGACACAGATTCTGGAGCTCAACGGCATTGCAGCCGAGAAGACAGTCAATAAGGACGAAACCACCGAATGGAACAACCTGCCGACCAAGTACGATGATAACGGGACGACGCGTGACATCGTTTACAGAGTCATTGAAGGCAGTATGGCGGGCTTCTCTCCGAGCTACACGCTCAACGGCAATGCGGTTGAACCGGATGAGATGAACATCACCAAGAATTCCAATCTGGCGATTCTGAATGCCGAGAATGCACCCTATACCAAGCGTCCGGCCAAGCCTGAATCGAGTCTTAATACTATTGTGACGATTGAAGATAATTATGTCGGGCCAAATACTGTAGTTCTTAATTCAGGAACGATCATTGACCGGACTAAAGACGGCATTCTCCAGAACGGTACCTTATCAGCAGATGACCTGGCAAATGTTGACACCGCTATGGTGAACATTGATGGTCAGGAAGTAGAGTGCTATCTGTTCAAGTGGAGAATAGATCTGCTCCAGAATCAGCAGGAAAACGGTCACAGAGAGTATGTACTGACAGATACGCTGACGGACGGTTCTGTGTTCTACAACGATGTCACCAAACATGGCGTTGTGCTGGTGGGTAACAGGTATAATAATAAAGCATGGTTCGATTTCGATCAGGAATATGCTAAACAGTATGTCGGTTTACTCAGAGACAACCAAGTTAGTGACTATAATGATTGGCTGAAGGTCGTGTATGATAATAATATGACCACGGCAACATTCACGATCAACGAGAATATCATCTACATCACATACTACACCGCAACACCCAAGAAGACCGTAGACAACATGCTTGCGGAAACAGGCGAGTTCCGGCTGACCAACTATATTCAGGACTCCAACGAGAGCAAGCCTTCTTCGGCTGACCTGATTGTAAACGGCGGCGATGAAACAGGGTATATCGACAAGATCAATTCCACCGCAAACGGCACCCAGAACGGGTACGGCAAGATGACTGACGGTGTGGCGCATTATACGCTCGATGTCAACCAGTACGGCAAGTATCTCTCGTCCGGCAGTACCTTCAATGTGACGGATAAGTTCCATATGCTGAGCTTCCAGCCTGCGGACGGTGAAGAACAGATCGGCCCGGATATTACGCTGGTTCCGCACCTGAAGAACGTTGTTGTCATGACGTATGACAATGAAGGCCATATGTCGCTGCTCGATGCCGACAAGTATTCCTACTCGATTGAGAAGAATCCGGCCGGTGAGTATTCTGCCGTCGAGGATTATTCCGACAGATTTGACAACACATTCCTGCAAACACATGGCGGCGGCGTCGAAATCAAAACACTGAATTACGACATGCCAAAGGGACTGGTTGTAGAGCTGAATTATCACGGCCACCCGAATACAGAGGTTTCTTACAGCAATGAGATGTTCAATGCCCAACATGGCGTCGGAATCTCGCTGGGAAGTGACCACTACGACAGCTCCGGCAACCTTGTTGTGACGCTGACATTCAACCAGGATGTTGCAGCGGGAACAAACCTGGGCTTGCTGAATCTGACGAACTTTGTACAAAACCCGATGTGCAGTGTAAAGAGTGCAAAGCTTGTGGAAAAGGTTCCCGCAACAGAGTACATCACCAAGTTCACACTCCCGGACGGCGCACGTTACAGAATCACCTATGATTATGAGATCCTCGACCAGGACGGCAACAAGATCCCGAATAATACGACCGTAAAGGCCGGCTCGAAGCTGACGCTGCACAATGAAGCAGAGGTTGAGACGTCCAACGGTGAAAAGCGTGACGAATCCACCAAGACGACCTATAACATTCAGAAGTCCGGCGCTTATACCTACATTGACGAGGGCTTCGAGATCATCAAGGCGGATATCGGCAACAAATCACTGACGGATCTGAATGCGGAGTTCATGTTTGCGAAATTCGACGAGGAAACGCAGACATGGGTCTATGCAGAGGAGTTCCCGTTCAAGGTGGATGAGTACGGCGATGTTTCGGATGTAGAGCATGACGCTGTATATGGCAGCAAGACGGATGCAGACGGTACAATACCGGCTGCCGGCACGATGGTGCTGGATGGCAGCTTCCATATCGGGTTGCAGAAAAATACACTCTACAAACTGATTGAAGTGAAGGTTCCGGATAATCACAGCGATTGCTATTATTCCCCGGTTCCTTACCAGAACGGTGAAAGAACCGTTGCAGCCAATGCGGATAACACCTACTACTTTGTGTTCGATACGGCTGATGAAAAGCTCACTGAACTGAAAACGGCTGCCGGACTCACGGCTACGGAAGTCAGATCGGTTTCTCTGAATGACTCCAGCCTGACGGTCTATAACACAAGAATGATCGACATCGGCGCCCGGAAGATCTGGGAGCAGGATCCGGATTCTGCTGTGAATGATGTGCAGGTTGCCGTTCAGCTCATGCGTTCGGAATCCAAGGACATGAAGAATGCAGAGCTGGTAAACAATCAGATCAGTTACATTGATGAAGCCGACAGAACGAATTATGACTTAATCAAGAATGCCTATATTCTGAACAAGCGGAATGGCAAATGGGAGCAGGAAGCCATCTGGAAGAATCTCCCGAACGGTGTCGAAGAAGACGGCACCGCAAAACCCTACTTCTATTTCGTAAGAGAAGCAGGCTACAAGATCGGCGAGAACTGGTACTGGCTCGACCCGGAGGACGGACACTACTATGCAACCATCGGCAACGAGAAGCAGGTGTTCCAAGATGCTCAGGGCAACAGCGCAGAGTACCGCCCGTCGTATGCAGATGATGCCACAAGCGGTACCGGCGTTGTGCAGATCACCAATTCCCGCAAATTGCTGGTCAAGAAACAGTGGAGGGATATCAACGGCAATCCGCTGAATACAGCAGATATTCCGGCATCGGAAATCACCTTCACACTGTACGGCATCACAAGCAACGGTACACAGATTCCCATTTCGCTGCCGGCCGGAAGCGACAAGCTGACGGCACCAAGCTGGGAAATTGAAGTGCCCCGTGACCTGCTCAGCAGCGAGTTTGTCCGGTTCCGCATCGTGGAGAATACGCAGCTTGACGAGTTCATCGTCAGCGATGTATATGCTTTGAACGGAAGCGTCGGCGTGATCTATCTGATCAACAAGGATACGAACCCGACGAGCGTGGATGTTCAGGTTGAAAAGAGCTGGGGCGACGGAAATGAGCTGCACACCACGGATGACAAGGTAGAGGTTACACTGTATCAGTATACCGGTTCTAAAACGGTGGACGACACGTTTATCAGGAATTTCATCGCCAACGGTTCTACAGGAGCCGGCATCTCGGTAGTGAAGGGCATTACCAATCCGGTAACGCTGGGCACTGCGGATGAGGAAACCGGCGTGATCTCCTGGCAGGCGGAATGGAAAGGCCTCCCGTTCAAGGACGGTAACAAGAAAATTCAGTACTTTGTCACAGAGAAGCAAAGCGACACAACCAAGGACATTTACCAGGCGACATATGACTTTGACGGAAATGCAAAATATTCTGCTGTCCGTACACTGACCGTAACGAACCGGGAACCCGGATCGCTGGTAATTAAAAAGCAGTGGCGTGACAAGACCCTGACGGACAACCCGATTATTCCGGATCCGGCGTATGATTACCAGATCAAGCTGAAGCTTTACCGCAAGGCACTGGAGGATGTACAGCCCGAAAACACAGAGGCAGCCACCATCCGTGAACGATACGGATTGACGGATGCAGACGTTGTGGTTGGTCTGACAGATCCCAACGGACTGGAACAGGACGGCACGATCACACTCAGCAAGGACAATCACTGGACCATTTCGCTGAAGAATCTTCCTGCGGAGTATCAGTATTACATCGAGGAGATTGATGGCGAAGGCTATGAACTGAGCGAAGAATCCGGTTTTGCAGCGGCTTATGGTAATGAAGGCCAGCAGCCGGGCAGCGACAGAATCATGACGGTGGATAACCTTGTGGAGGGCGCCAGAATCAGCATTACCGGCAAAAAGCAATGGGTATTCCCATCCGGTATGGAACAGCAGTATCCGACCTCTATCACGCTGACACTGGAGCAGTATGCAGGTGCCGTTTCCGGAACACCGGAGGAAACCTATGTGAAGTATGTAACCCTGGCGGATGCGGACGAGGACGGAAACTGGATTGCAACCTGGGAAAACCTCCCGGCAAGCAAGAATTACCGCATTGTTGAAAAACCGCTCACAGGCTGGACAACCGGGTATGAGAACAATCTGATTACCGGCAGTGACGGTACCGTCAACATCATCAATACGCTCGATACCGGCGAGCTTCAGGTCGAAAAGAAGTGGCTGTCCAATGAAACGGGCGGAACACAGCATGTAGACGTAGAGCTCTGGCGGCAGGCGTATGACGCAAACGGCAATCCGGTGACTGCTGCGGCAGAACCGGGCAACACAGCAACGCAGAACAGCACAAGTCCGTTCGCAGCAAAGTCGAGGCTTTTCTCGATTGCCAGAGTCCGCAGGGCACTTGAAGCATCTGAGGAAACCACAGAGAATCCGGAGGTGGTTGAGGAAACGCCTGTATCCAGGCCTGCCGTGAAGCCGTTTATGAGCGGCGTTGCGGTGAAGGCAACAGGTCAAAATGAGTACCTGATTGAGGGCGTCAACTTCGATACGGTTAAGGATGTGTCCGGTATCTGTGGAGATACTTTAATTGATTCAATTGAAGTGGTGTTCAACAAGTCAGTATCCGGAGGTGGCAGCTTAGAGATTAACGGACAGACTGAGACGGGAATTTCGCCCAGCGGTTCAACGTGGAGCTACACATTTGCCGAGCCTAAAGTGATCAGCAGTGTTAAGGTGCTCAAATGGGGAATCACCTGGGACGCACAATTAAGCTACATAAAGCTGTACTACACCCCCCAAGGGCCGCAGGTATCTATCACGAATAAGCCCGCAAATACATCCGTCATCGCCGGCGACACAACCAAGCTTGAAGCTACGACCACCGAAGGCGATATCAGTTGGTCGAGTGAACCATCCGGTGTTGCATCTGTGGATGCGGACGGCAATGTGACATTCCTTCAGGTAAGTGAGGAAACACAGGTCACCATCACGGCGAGTGCAACCGGCTCCGGTGTCACGAATTCCGATTCGGTAACCTTCACAGTCAACCCCTTCAGAATCACCAACAAACCTGCCAATACCGAAGTAACCGAGGGCGATGAGCTCCCCGCACTGCAAGCAAATGCAGATGCAGACTGGAGCAGTAGCGACGAGAATATCGCTGTTGTCGATAATGGCAGCATCACATTCACGAGCTACGGCACCGTCACCATCACGGCAAAGCACGGCGATGTAACAGACAGCGTCACCTTCCAGGTGAAGGGCAGGGCGTTTGAAGCAGAGCCGGACTACAATCCGATTCACGAGGGCATGACAGCCACGATCACCGGCGCCGATAACGTCACATGGAGTCTTAAGAATCCGGATGATGACGGCAAGGTTTCGATTAACGGCAACAAGATCACTGCCAATTGTTCCAATGACGATGTCGAACTGGTGGGTACAAGAGGCGGCACGGAAGTCGAACTGACACTGCATATCCGCCCGCTTCAGGTTCCGCTGGAGGGCGAAGGCGTCACACCGGAAAACTACAAGATGAACGTCAACAGCACGCTGCCGATTCTGAACATTGTGGGTGATGTAACAGTCGCATCGTCGGATGAGAGCATCGCCTGGTATGACCCGGCTGAAAAGGCCATCATCACCGGCGAAAAGACCGGCGGCCCGGTGACAATCACCGTGCAGGATGCAGGACAGGCACTGAGCTTCACACTGCAAGTCAAGGCAGATGAGGCCAAGGCCAACATTCCGCAGTCTGCCGAGAAGGTTCAGGTTATCCGGATTGATGCCGGAGCAAACTGGCTGAGTGACAGAATCAGTAACCTTCCGAGGACGGACGGCAGAGGCAATACCTACCGTTACTTCCTTAAGGAACAGAGCACCGAAGCCTATATCCCGGTTGCTTACAGCACCAATACAGTGGGCGCAGAACTGACAGGTTCGACAGCCAGACTGAATCTGACAAATGCAACAAAGCAGACCGAGACAGAAGTTGAACTCCCTGAAACAGGGTTCGGCGGGACAAAGATCTATTATGCAGCAGGCGGCATCGTATTGCTCCTGTCGCTGGTGGGCTTTGCCGCTGTGAAACGCCGGAGGTGGTTGGATGAATGAGACACTGTAAGGC
>JAFXOO010000361.1 GCA_017528675.1 Oscillospiraceae bacterium
CAACCGTGCCGAACAGCGACAGCGTCACGCCGTAAAGGAACATGATCGCCGCAGCAATGGTATAGACCGTCAGTGCCGCAAAATACTTGCCCAGCACAATGCTCGTCAGCGGTACCGGCGCCGTCAGGAGTCCCTGCTCGGTGCGCTGCTTCTTTTCCTCGCTGAACAGCCGCATCGTCAGCAGCGGAATCAGCAGAATGCTGATGATGAACATGGTCAGGCAGACAAAGCTCAGGTCTGCGGAGGAACCGCCTAAATTCACCAGGAAGAAGAAAAATCCGGTGATGATATAGAATACACTCAAAAAGACATAGGCGATGCTGGAAGTAAAGAAAGCGCCTATTTCTCTGCGATAGATCGCACCCATTACTTAGCCTCCTCCTTTCCCATCTCGATATGCTCGCCCATCGTGATCTTGAGGAAGATGTCCTCAAGGCTCATTTCCATGGTCTTGAGCATGAGGATGTTCCACTCGTTTTCACGGGCAATGCGGTTGATATCCCGGCGGATGTCCCTGCCGGGCTCCGCTTCGATCTCATATTCCCAGATGCCGGGCTCACGCTCCATGTCCGCACGGACATACTTGATGCCGCTGAGTGCACGGATGGCCTGGAGGATGGCAGGCTTCTCGCCCTCCATCCGCACGATGATGCGGTGGTCGGTCGTGACCTTCTCGGAAAGGTTGGTTGCCGTGTCATTCGCCGCCACAACGCCGTGGTTGATGATGATGACCCGGTCGCAGACCATCTGAATCTCCGAGAGGATGTGCGAGCTGAGGATGACGGTATGGTTCTTGCCGAGGCGCTTGATGAGCGTGCGGATCTCGACCATCTGCTTGGGGTCGAGGCCGACGGTCGGCTCGTCGAGGATGAGCACCGGCGGGTTGCCGATGAGTGCCTGCGCAAGGCCGACACGCTGCTTATAGCCCTTGGACAGGTTCTTGATGAGGCGGTTTTCCACATCCTTCACCTTGCAGAGCGTCATGACGTCCTTCAGATGGGAGCGCCGGGGCAGCTTGCATTTTTTCAGGTCAAAGACAAAGTTCAGATAGCTCTTGACCGTCATATCGGGATACAGCGGCGGAATCTCCGGGAGATAGCCGATATTGGACTTTGCCCTGATCGGGTCCTCAAGGATGTCGGTGCCGTTGATGAGCACCTGCCCAGAGGTCGAGGAGATGTAGCCGGTGAGCATGTTCATGGTCGTGGACTTGCCGGCGCCGTTCGGGCCAAGAAAGCCCAGAATCTCGCCGTCCTCAACAGTAAAGCTGATGTCGTTCACAGCCTTCTTGTCACCGTAGTGCTTTGTCAGATTTCTGACTTCGATCATGAGGTTGAATTCCCTCCTTATTATTTCTTCCGGGTTCAGGCAACACCGCACAGAGCCGGCGGCTTTGCGCAGTGCTGCCTTTCGTCACCCGTTATCCAGTATAGTCCCCTTATGTGTCAGACAGGTGATAGCTTTTAGAAAGTTGCCAGCGCTGCACCATGTCCTTTTCCATCTGTGCCTGGAGTGCCTCCACGGAATCGAACCGCATTTCCTCCCGCAGGAGCTTTGTCAGCACAATCCGGATTTTCTCACCGTAGAGTCTGCCGGTATAGCCGTCGATATAGGTCTCCGACAGCGGCATGCCTTCATATTGCACCGTCGGTTTCATGCCGATGTTGGTCACGGACAGATGCCAGGTACCGTCGGGTGTGCGTGTTTCGGACGCATAGACGCCGAATTTCGGCACAAGCTGTCCCTCCTTGAAGGGGATGTTCGCCGTCGGGAAGCCGATGGTATGGCCGAGCCCTGCGCCCTCCTTCACGGTGCCCCGCAGCATGTACGGCTCACCAAGGAGCAGGTTGGCCTTTTTCAGATCGCCCTCCTCAAGCAGTGTGCGGATTTCGCTGGAGGACACGGTCACGCCGCCGATGCGCACATCGTCGATCACCTCAACTGTAAAACCATAGCGTTCTCCCAGCCTCTGGAGATCGGTCACATCCCAGCGTGCATCCTTGCCGAAGCGGAAATCCCTGCCGCAGCAGACATAGGCGGCGTTCATCCGCTCATGCAGCGAGCTCTTGACGAATTCATCGCCGGACATGGCACAGATCAGCTCAAAGGGCGGCGCATAGATGCGCTCAATCCCGCAGGTGTTTTCGAGGATCCAGGTCTTGAGATTCGTGGTATAGATGTAGCCCGGTGCCTGCTTCTGCGCAGCCATCTCGGAGCGGAAGGTAAATACACTCGGCACAAGGCCGTTTTTCTTCTGCCGCAGTGCGGCATCCAGTACGGTTCTGTGTCCTTCGTGGACGCCGTCAAATAAGCCGAG
>JAFXOO010000038.1 GCA_017528675.1 Oscillospiraceae bacterium
GGGAATCCGGCACGGAGCCGGTGATCCGTGTTATGGCAGAGGCTGCCACCAAAGAGGAATGCCGGAAGCAGGTGGACAGCATCGTCGATGTCATCCGTGCCAAAGGCCATGCGGTGGAATAAGGAAAGCCCGATGAAACTGCTGATGCAGTGCTTCCTGCTGAAAAACACCAGATATCCGGATAAACTCTCCGGATATCTGGTGTTTTGCGTTCTTCCTTGTATCAGTTTCCTCAGCCCTGTCCGTAATAGGCCTTCGGGCCATGCTTTCGCATATAATGCTTATCCAGCACATACTGGTCAATGGTTGCATCCGGGTTCAGAAGCAGCGTCTTGAGCGCCATTTCTGCGACCTGTTCCATCACAACGGCATGATAGACGGATGCCGCCGCATCCTTTCCCCAGGTGAACGGCCCGTGGTTACGCACGATAATACCCGGCACAGAAAGCGGTTCAATCTGCCGCTCCAGGATGGTCTCTGCAATCACCCTGCCGGTGTTCAGCTCGTAGTCGTCTTCCACCTCCTGCTGTGTCAGGGGACGGGTGCACGGAATCGGGCCATAGAAATAATCGGCATGCGTTGTGCCCAGTGCCGGAATATCTTTGCCTGCCTGCGCAAATGCGATAGCATTGACCGAATGCGTATGGGTGACGCCGCCGATTTCCGGGAACCGCCGGTAAAGCTCCAGATGTGTTCTGGTATCCGAGGACGGCTTCCATTTTCCTTCCGCCACATTTCCGGTTTGCAGATCCACCACAACCATATCATCGGGGGTCATGCCGCTGTAATCCACGCCGGAGGGCTTGATGACAATGAGCCCCTTTTCACGGTCTATACCGCTGACATTTCCCCAGGTATAGATGACAACACCCCTTGCGACAAGCTCCAGATTGGCTGCGCATACTTCTTCCTTCAGTTTTTCTAACATGCATTTCACCTCTCGTATGGATTGTCCGCACCAATTCCCTGAATTCCGGAAGAATCCAGA
This sequence comes from Oscillospiraceae bacterium, assembly GCA_017528675.1. GTDB lineage: Bacteria > Bacillota > Clostridia > Oscillospirales > Ruminococcaceae > UBA3855. The sequence goes on from JAFXOO010000038.1 coordinate 989, forward strand.
GCATTCGTACCTTTTCTTTCCCTGACATCACGCCCGCTGTCTGCAAATAATGCAAAGAGCGTTATGCTGTTTTTTATTGTAGCATATTCCTGTTCCGGTGTCAAGTCTGTTCCGGTTCAGGACATCCTCTGACGTTGCATCCATATCAAAACAGTCTCCATTCCTTCAGTTGTCAGGGAATGGAGACTGTTTTTTCAGATCCACGCTGCATCTCACAGCTTTTTGATCACCTTTTGGTTCAGCAGGTTCATGAACAGATGGAACACCCATGCAAACAGGATACACAGCACAAAGGTAATCAGGAACCGTGTTCCCGGATGATCGGTCAGGAATTGCCTGCTTGCTTTGGATACAATCCCTGCGGCAATAGGCAGTCCTTCATAGACAAACGCATGCGTCATGTACAGTTCAAAGCTGATCCCGCCAAGGAACTGGAATGGCCGTGTCTTCAGCACAGAGGATACCTTACCCGTCCCCTGACGGAACGCTATCAGCACTGCGCCCATAAACAGAATCTGAATCCAGGCTGTATAGATTTTTAACTGGATGACATTCCGCAGGAGAAATGCTGCCAGAAACAGCACAACACCGGCGACTTCCAGCACTGTAACGGGACACTTCCGGAGCTTTTCCTGAATCTGAGGCATGTATTCACATAACAGGATACCCGCAAAGCATTCTCCGAAAATCCGGAACCAGGGATTGACATAACACAGCCAGAGAGAACTGAGGGAGCAGGCATGTACAATGATGCAGACCACAAGCTCTGCCGCATAGGCACCTGCGCATGTCAGCACAATGATTTTGCGCCACTTATCACGCTTTTCACCGTACAATCCCCGCATGAACGGATAGGCAAGCAGATAGAATCCGAACAATGCCGAAATATACCAGGACGGCCCGTGGAAGGAATAGAATACTGACTCAACCGGAATGAACGCCTTGAACAGGAAGACATTCGCCGCAGCAGAAAAGCACCATTCCAGGCTGCCGGGCGCAGCGTCCCCTGCTTCATCTGACTGACCGGACAAGAGCAGACTGACAGCAAGTGCCATCAGAAAAACAATCAGCGTTATGGGGTAAATACGCTTCAGCTTTCCCTTGAGATAGGCACCGAATTCCGCTCCCTGCTTCCAGGTATAATTCAGAAAAAAACCAGAGCACAGAAAGAAAAATGAGGAACAGATGGCACCCTTGCTCATGAACAACCGGTGAAATTCATGCCAGAAGGGATTGGCTGAATCCGCAACGTAATACATATGCGAAAACAGTATTCCAATGGCACAAATTCCTCTCCACGCATTGTAGGTGACTATCTGTTCCCTTTTCATACGTTCCGACCTCTCCGTTTTGATAATAGATTAGTGCAGCTCCCGCTTGCAGAGCTCCAGTGCAGATGCAATGACCGCATCCATGTCATAATACTTGTATTCACCGAGTCTGCCGCCGAAGATCACCTTGCGCTCCTTGTCAGCAAGTGCCCTGTACTGCGCATAGCGTGCGCTGTTCCTGGCATCATTGACAGGATAATACGGCTCATCACCGGGCTTCCACTCAGAACTGAATTCACGGCTGATGACAGTCTTGGGCAGATCATTCCCCTGTGCATCCTTGCCGAACTCAAACCATTTATGCTCGATGATTCTTGTCCACGGCGTCTCACGGTCCGTATAGTTCACAGCCGCATTTCCCTGATAATTCGGAATATCAAGCAGCTCTGTCTCAAAACGGACACTGCGGTATTCCAGCGTACCGAGCTCATAATCATAATACGCATCAATCGGGCCGGTATAGATCACCTTCTCTGCCATTGCATCCAGCTCTGCCTTGTGTGCAAGATAATCTGTATTCAGCTTTACCTCGATGCCTTCAAGCATATTTGCAACCATCTGGGTATAGCCGCCGACCGGAATGCCCTGGTACAGCGCATTGAAATAGTTGTTGTCAAACGTCAGACGCACCGGCAGACGCTTGATGATGAACGCCGGCAGATCCTTGCAGTCACGTCCCCACTGCTTCTCGGTGTATCCCTTGATGAGCTTTTCATAGATATCACGCCCAACCAGAGAAATCGCCTGCTCCTCAAGGTTCTGAGGCTCCCCAGTGATTTCCTTCCGCTGTTCCTCAATCTTTGCGGCTGCTTCCTCCGGTGTCACAACACCCCACATCTTGTTGAAGGTGTACATGTTGAA
>JAFXOO010000362.1 GCA_017528675.1 Oscillospiraceae bacterium
CGGCAAGCTGTTCGTCTGTCTTTCCTTCGGGAGATATTCTCCATACCTCAGTTGCAAATCTCGCAAATTTTTTCAGGCCGTAGGGCATGATATATCTGTAGTACGGCAGTGATACCGCTGCAAGCGTCATTCCGTGGGTCGCATCAGTATAAGCACCTACAGACTGTCCGAGCATATGTACCATCCAGTCTGTGGATTTTCCTCGTGAAACAAGTGTGTTGAGCGCCCAGGTTGCTGTCCACATAATGTTTGAGCGTGCTTCGTAATCCTGCATATCCTTCACAGCATTGCGGCTTGCGTGGATAAGCCCCCTCATCAGGCCTTCGCTGATATAGTCGGATGTGTTGTCGTCTTCACCCGAAAAATACTGCTCGCAGATATGATTCATAATGTCATAAATGCCTGCCGTCATCTGGTATTTCGGCAGAGTCATGGTGTATCTCGGATTGAGGATAGAGAACTTCGGCATAACATCGTCACCGAACACATGACCGATCTTCAGATGCTGCTCATGATTTGTGATAACAGCACCGCCATTCATTTCCGAGCCTGTTCCTGCCATCGTCAGGACACAGCCCACAGGAACAATCTCACAGTCCGGCTCCTCAAAGCGGATATAGTATTTCTCCCACGGATCATCATCACAGTGAACAGAGACAGACACTGCCTTTGAATAATCGCAGACAGAACCGCCGCCCACGGCAAGGATAAAGTCGGTCTTGTTCTCACGGGCGATCTTCACGCCCTCTCTGAGCTTGTCAACTGTGGGGTTCGGCATAACTCCGGATACCTCTGCAACCTTCTTGCCGCATTCTTTCAGGATAGCAGTGATTTCGTCATACAGTCCGTTTTTCTTGATAGAACCTCCGCCGTAAACCAGCAGGACATTCTCGCCGTACTGTTTCATTTCATCCTTGAGGAAGCCGAGAGACTCCTCTCCAAAATAGAGCCTGGTAGGGTTGTGATAGCTGAAATTGCCTAACATGATATACACCTCCGTAGTTATTCAGGGGAAGCCCCCAATATACTGATCATACAGTGCTTTCTTAGATTTTGCTGCCCATATCAAACGCTTCCTGTAATATGGGATTTTCCTTGATCTCACCCGTATCAGTCACGCCGCCGCAGAACAGAGTGCCGACCAGTTTTGCCTTTTCAAAGCAGTCCACCCAGCCCTCAATACCGGAGAAAGCTCGTTGCGGAACAGATTCCGCATCCTCGGCTGCCGTTGCAAGTGCAAAGACCTCACGGAAACGATACTCCGAAGGAAACAACGGATTTGCTCTGTCGAGCATTGTTTTCAGCGCACCGCTCATTTCGTAGTAGTAGATCGGTGTGGCAAAAACCAGAACATCGGCATGAAGCATTTTCTCCCGGATCGTATCCGCATCGTCATGCATAAAACATCGCTGCGTCTTCTGACAGGCAAAACAGCCGATACAGAATCTGATTTCCTTATCACGCAGGGAGACAACCTCAACCTCGTGCCCTGCCGCCCTTGCTCCGTCTGCAAAGGAGAGAGCAAGCTGCTCGGAATTAGCGTTTTTTCTCAGGCTTGACGAAATAATAAGGACTTTTTTGCTCATAATGACACCTCACTTACCAGTTTTCCTATTGCTGACCCGTGTGAAAAGACTCCCGTCGTTCACGACGGCGGACTACTGTATGTATTTATTATAGCACATCCTTATAAGAATAGCCAATACCTATTTCACATACATTATTATACATTTCAGGCATAGTCTTGACAGCATTATAAAAGCCGGTATCAGTAGTCCCCTCGTCAGACCCGGCAGCAATCGGGGCATAACACGATGCAAAGCCGGAAGATTTTGCTCATTGAGAGAAGTATAGCCCCCCTGAATGGGGAGCTGTTCCTCTTTCTGAATACAGTGATTAACCTTCAGAAGCCGCTGCACCATGCGCAGCAGTCCGGATCAGTACAATGGATGCATCAGATGCATTGATGGCTGCATCTGCGTTGACATCTGCGACAGAGCGCTGCATGTCGGAAAGCCCGTCACTTTCCCCGGTACCAATCCGGGCAGATGCCATCAGAATCAATGCAGCATCCGATGCATTGACTGCACTGTCAAAATTGATATCTCCTGCCTGAGACCTGTCCGGTACACCGTAGTATTCCGAAAGCCATTCATTCCGTTTGCTCAGAAAGTTCCTGAAAAAGGCAAGGTTTTTCTCATAGGTGGAATCCGGTTTTCGCATCAGGTTGTTATACACCTTCGTGATCTTCCAGCCGGCATCCGCATAATTCCGGCGGAATACTGCATCATACTGACCGGCGAGACGATCGATCTGACCACCCGGCGCACTGATCTGCTCCATATAAGGGTAATGCTCAAAATAAATCCCGCTGAGCATTTCCCGGAACTCGTCGTATTTCAGCAAATACGCATAAAAGTGCTTGTCCGCAGCCTGAAGCCCCGTCGGTTGCCCTCCCTTTCGATAATTCTCATTGTAGGAGGGATTCACATTTCCGGCCGACAG
>JAFXOO010000363.1 GCA_017528675.1 Oscillospiraceae bacterium
CGGCGAGCTATGACGCCATCCGGGCGAGCCATGAGCAGCTCAGGCTGACGGCAAGACGTGCGCAGCAGACCTTCGGCACGGGCTTTGTCAATGCCGGCTATCTGGCAGCATGTATCCGTGATAACTACGCCTATGAGCGCAAGGCATTTGCCGGGACCCGCTGCACCTATCTGCCGATCTTCGAGCCGGATGCCGCCGCTATGGGAGCGCTCGGCGATGCGATCCTGAAGATCAACCAGGCATCGGAGGGCTTCTTTGGCGCAAGGAATATCCGTGCGGCGACGGGGATGGAAAGTGATGCGGAAACGGAGTGAGATGTATGACCAACCGTGAAAAACTCGCCAACATGGCGATGTATGATATGCTGCTCACGATGGCAAAAAACTTTGATGGATGCATACTCGAAATCGTTACGGGAAAAGACGAAGATTGCAGAAAGCAGGATGGACAGGCAAGGGCCGACTGCAAATACTGCGTTTCTGTATGGCTCAATGAAGAGTATGATGAGTGACACCAAAGCCATCCGGGCGGCGGAGCTGCTCCGGCAGTACTGCGCAGAGCGTGGATGCTCAGAGTGCAAATTCCGGACGGGTTACGGATTTTGCAGGCTACAGGCAACCAAGAACCCAGAGAGCTGGCAGCTCGATGATCTGAGGGAGGACAATGCCGATGGATGAGCAGACAAGGGCGCTGTATCAGCAGCTGCTCGGGGAGCTGTACCGGCGCATGGCGGATGATCCGGAAATCCGGCGGGCGCTGCGGCGCATAGAAGAGGGCAAGGCGACTTTCCGGGACACGGCGGTCTGGTCTGACCGGTCGGCGGAGCTGCTCGGGGATGTATTTTCAGAAGTGATCGCAGACATGCCCGCAGAAGCCCGTGAGAGCCTCTGTAAGGCGCTGCTCCGTGAGCGGTATGATTCCACGTTCGACCTCTGCGGAGAGGTACAGGAGGCGCTGGACGAGCGTCTGGGCATATCCCTGAAGCCTGTCAAGCCGAAGTTCCCCGCCGAACGTGTGCAGCAGATCGCACACTCGCTCCTTGATCCGACTGTGGCAGCTGCCACCATCGAGCGGAGAGCCGGAGCCCCGGTGGCGACCGTCTCCAAGTCCTTCCACGATGACTACATCCGGGAGAATGCCAGTGCCCGCACCGATCTCGGCTTCAAGTGCTACCTCGACCGGATCGCAGCGCCCGGCTGCTGCAAGTGGTGCACGGGCGTGGCGGGGCGCTACGTCTACGGAGACCACCCGGACGACGTCTTCCACCGGCACGACAACTGCGCCTGCACCGTGACCTTCGAGAACGGACGGGAGCGGCAGGATGTCTGGTCGAAGCGGACATGGGATGCTCGTGATCCGGAGGAGGTCGAGAGACTGGCGAATGAGCCGGTGGTCAATTCGCAGGAGAGGGCTCGGGAGATCGAGGAAAATGTGGTTTCCGGGTTGACTTTGGCGGGGAAACGGAGTATAATTAAAGCAATAACTATTGATGATATTGTGTCTGCCGGGATTATTGATAAAGATCATCCAAGTGCAATTAAAGATGATGTTGCCAAGGCTATATTTGATACAATTTCTGCTGCCAAAAATGAAGGTGGAAAGTTTACTTTTGACGAAGTAAGAACTGTATCACTTCCTAAAAAAGAAGGCGAAGGAATAATCGTGTTTCAGACTAATGCTGTTGACAGATACGGTTATCCGCATGTTATTCTTGAAATCAATATTCTTGCTGTTGGAGATCTCGATGTTGAAGGCGTTGATGCATTATTTAGTCAAGCGAGAAATACAAAATGCAATTCGCTTGCTGATGGAATCATTCACGAAATTGGGCACGCAAAAACAATCTATGGACGAAACTTTGCTAATTATGAGCGTATTTCCGATGAGCTATCTACTGTTCACATCGACGGTATTTCAAAGATTGCAAAGAAAGACGGTCTTGAACTGATTGCGGAAAGTGAAGTCATGCTGGCACATGGCGAAATTCTCCCGAAGGAAGTTATGGACATTTATAAGAAATACACCACAGGGGGCGGATAATATGGTACCGGTTGTATTTTTTGATTGCGCAATGTGCAAAAATCGAAAAAAGAATGGAAGCGTGTTGTATTGTGATGCTTTCCCGGATGGAATACCGAAAGACATTCTTGAAGGGAAAGAACACCCGCATAATTGGGACGAATGCAGACATGGCGTCAAATTTGAAGATGTGCGTCGTCCTGAATTGCGTTATTATGCTGACGAACCCGCCCAATGACGGACGGGTTTCGCCATACAGAACCCCCCCGCACTGGGAGTAGTGCAGGGAGTGAGGTGAGAATATGGATCGAATAAGCTCATATGCACAGGAGCTACAGCAAGCAAAAGAGCGGAAAGAAATGTGGGATGCTGTTGCTGGGCAGATTTATGATCTTCTGAAAGAGAACTCCGTCAGTTTTGCGGACAGCATTCAAATTCTGGCCGCCACAGAAAGGCTTGTCAAAGGTGCGATGGGGAATGCACTGCTGCCTTAAAACGGCTCTTCATGATGGAAATAGATCTGCATTGCTCTGATGTAATTCTGGTCGTAAAACTCAAATAATTTGTTGATTTCGATCACAGTCTCGTCTCCATTTTGCGATGTGAACTGCTGTTTATTCAGTTGAAAATATATTTCCATCATCTTTAGTGCGAAATCATGCGCACGCTGCTCATCTGTCATGTTATCACCCCCATCCTCTCCCATGGATAATTTCATGATAGCATGCATAATCGAAAAAGTCAATTTCCTATGTTACTTCTTGACATCGCCCTGAAAGTATGTTACAATAGGCTTAGGGAGAGTGATGGAGCATGAAGATCCGCTACAGTAAAAAAGCACTGAAATTCCTCGCAAAGCAAGAGAAAAGCACCGTGGAGCGGATCAAGGCTGCCGTGCAGCGGCTAACCTTGCAGCCACCGGTTGGAGATATCAAGGATATGCAGGGCTTTGACGACGGCCGCAAGCGGTTGCGTGTCGGTTCATTTCGCATCATTTTCAACTACACATCTGAAGGCGAGGTCGAGATCCTTCTGGTCATGGAGATCGGCAATCGTGGAGATATCTACAAGTAACAGGAGGTGTTCGGAATGTCTGCACAGGTTAAGGAAATCATGGAAATGCTGAATGCATTGCCTGAACAGGAGCAAAATCTTGCTCTGGAACTCGTGAAACGTATTGTACTTGCGTGGGATCCGGATTATACCAAGCTCACGCCGCCGGAGGCTGCTGCGCTCAAGGAAGCAGAGCAGAGCGGCTATGTGGATGAGGATGAGATCGACTGGGATCATCTTGATAAATATGCTTCCTGAGCTACAAAATCAATATCTGCTGAACCGTTCCGGGCAACCGGGGCGGTTTTCTTATACCCGAAAGGAGGAACACCATGCCGAACGCAGCCAGAGCACGCCCCAAGCCCGCCAACCTGCGACCCGACCACAACGGGACGCAGCGTGCGCAGTTTGAATCCAACAAGAAGAAAATCTATGCATCACAGCGTGTCTGCGGGATCTGCGGGCAGGCTGTTGATTTTTCCCTGAAATTCCCGCATCCGCTCTCCCCCTGCATCGACCATATCATTCCGGTGAGCAAGGGCGGGCATCCGTCTGACCTCGGCAATCTACAGCTTGCGCACATGTGCTGCAACCGGCAGAAATCCGACAAGCTCGTGCAGAAGGTCGAATTCGTGCAGCAGAAGGACATCATCAGCAACCGGGAGCTGCCGCAATCTTTTGACTGGAAGAATCTCTGATGGAGGATAAGCGAACCGGCAGGCAGACACCGACGCTCTCGCTCGTGCTGCCGTATACGGAATCCCTCGGCAGCGAGGCGGTCGAGCTCTACAACCGCAGCGGCCGCACGGCGCAGGACTGGCAGGCGCTCATGATGGAGGACATCATGGCGGTCAATCCGGACGGGCTCTGGACGCACATGAAGTTCGGCTGGAGCATCCCACGCCGGAACGGAAAGTCAGAGCTGCTCATCATGCGCAGCATCTGGGCGCTCATGCACGGCGAACGGGTGCTCTACACGGCGCATCGTGTCACGACCTCGCACAACGCCTGGGAGAAAATCCTCTCGTTGCTCGGTAAGATGGGCTATCAGGATGATGTGGACTACAACAGCTACAGCACACGGGGCTGCGAGCGCATTGACGATCTGCACGGTGAAGGGCTTATCAATTTCCGCACCCGGTCAAGCAAATCCGGCCTCGGTGAAGGCTACGACCTGCTCGTCATCGACGAAGCACAGGAGTACACCACCGACCAGGAAAGCGCCCTGAAATACGTCGTCACCGACAGCCGGAACCCGCAGACGCTGATGTGCGGGACGCCGCCGACGGTCGTTTCCTCCGGCGATGTGTTCCTGAAATACAGGCGGGATACCCTGACCGGCAAGGAAGAGGATGCAGGCTGGGCTTCCGGTGAGGACTATGCGCTGGCCGTGAAATCCGTGATCGTGCAGGCGGTCTGCCGGGGACTGGGTGAAGTTCTCGGAGATGCTCCATGACAGGGAGACAGACAGTGCCGAGAAGGCAGTCATGATGGCGTGGTGGGTCGATGGACAGCCGGAGATCACGGAGAAGCTTGTGCAGGCGGTGCTGGATTTCTACAAAGCCGCAGCGCTCTTTCCTGCGCCGGATCCGGCATTTGTGATAGCGGATTTCCGGCGGTATTATGGCATCGACCTGATGACGATGGATTTCCTGCACTGGTGGGAGTTCCTGAGCCTGTTCCGGGCGCACCCGGAGGATTCCGGCTGCATGAAGCGCATCGGGTACCGTTCCTGCGACCTCTCGAAGATCAAAAACCGTGCAGAGCGTGACCGCATCCGGAAGATCCAGGAGAGCATTGCGCTGTCCTGGGAGCCGGAGGAGGATTTCGGAGATGCGCTGTGGCAGAGCATGGGGCTGTGAAAAGCCCCCTGCACACGGCAGAGGGCTTTCTGGCTATTCTGTTTTGTCCGGATCGTCCCGGCAGAGCGCATCGAGCGTCACGCCGAGCGCATCGGCGAGCTTGATGGCGGTTTTGACGGAGCATGTGTTGCGTGCAATCGCCTGCTCAACAGTGCGCTTGGGCAGCTCCGCAGCATCTGCAAGTTGCTGGATGGTCATTCCCTTTTCTTTGCGATAGTACTGAATGTTCATCGGATCGCCTCCTAAAAAAGATCGCTTTCGAGGATATATGCCCGCACATCGTCGATCGTGGCACAGTCACTCTTCGGCAGTTTGTAGCATACGGCCAGTTTCCCCGATACGCTTTCAATCTTCCAGAAAGCGCCTTGATCTGAAATGGTGTAGATGCTTCCGTTTTTCTCAACATTCATAGATATTCCCCTTTCTGCTTGACATGTTACATTTCCTGTGGTAGAATAAGAGGGAGGGAGGGGAGCCCGCTCCCCTTTCCCGGTCTGTTTAGTTCTTGTTGGGCTTGCCTGGAGGTTTCTGGAGTGTGAACGTGATTTTCACGGTCTTGACATTTGGGTTGTTATCCAGAGCCTTCTGCAAGTCCTTCAAGGCTTTTGCTATGTTTTCCAAAGTTCTCACCCCCTTTCCTTTATTGTAATTATATTATACCACAAATTTTGGTGTTTGTCAATTGTTTTTTCAAAATTTCTTTCAAAAAAAAACAAGATTTTCCGAAATATCGGCTTTTGCTTGCGATTCGACATCAAGGAAGCACCCGGAAGGAGGCGCAGCAGTCCGGACAATCCGGAACATAAAAAAACCAGAAATGAAATATACTTAACGGCTCAGAAAAGTATAGTTTGTCTTCTATATTTGCAGAAAATCTGTGAATTTACGGTTTAAGTCGCATAAATCAGTAAAGCATCCGCAAAGCGGGTGCTTTTTGATGCCCGAAAGGAGGTGGAAACATGGCATTTGACGGAACACTGAAATTCGATACGGCGATTGACAAATCCGGCTTTACGGCGGGGCTGGACAAGATCAGCAGCATCGCAAAGGTCGGACTTGCGGCTGTGACGGCGGGAGCTGCTGCGACAGGCACTACGGTCGTGGCGATCGGCAAGGAAGCCTTAGACATACCTCGCAGCTCTGCGGAACCTACCGGCTGCACTTCATCCTGACAGTCGGCGGAACGGATTTCGAGAAGCTGACCGGCACGCTGCATGTCCGCCGTCAGGATGGGCGCACCGGCTGCACCGTCGATCACGACACCCGCCGCAGCATTGCTCCTGAGATAGGCGATGATCCAGGCTGTGCCCTCCCGCACGCTCCGGCAGTCGATGGCTTCCACAAAGACCTTGCCGTCCGCCGTTTTCGCTGCGCAGGCAAGCGAGACATTCCCGGAGTGCTGCGCATATTTCACGCCGTAG
>JAFXOO010000364.1 GCA_017528675.1 Oscillospiraceae bacterium
GAGCAGCATGCCGCTGCGGGTGAGCACTTCATCGGTGAGGTCGTTCTCTGCCATGATCGCTTCCACACTCGTGTGCGAGCGCCGTGCGATATCCCAGACTGCTTCACCGGCACTGCCGTAGTAGAGCTTGAGCGCATAGCGCCGGGGGAGTGTCTCCTCGCCGGAGAGCTCCAGCCCGGTCAGGGCTTCCACTGTGGTGCAGCGGGTGAGCGTTCCTGTGAGGCTGATCTCGGAGCGGAGCGTGACCTCGGCGGCGGAGGATAAGGTATATGCCGTATTGACCGCTGATGCCCGGAGGCGGAGGATGTCATCGGCACCCAGTGCTTCGGGCGTGAAGCTGTATTCAAAGGGCTCCTCCTTTTCGAGCAGGCGGGGCATGCCGCTGCTTTCCCGGACGAGGCACATGCACGAGAGCATACCGGAGACAAAAATGCTGCCGTCACGCTGCTCGGTCGAGAGCGTGCGCACCTCGCACCATGCATCATAGACGCAGTCAAGCTCGGTGTCGGTGCAGGGGAGCTTGACGGCGGCGGTGAGGGTTTCGGAGATGACAGCAGGTACACCGGAGAGCGGGAGCTTTGCACGGATGGCTTCGCTTGGATGCTCGGTGGAGAAGGCATCGGTCACGAGTGATTCGGTGCTGATGTGCATAGCGGTGCAGGTTACACGCAGCTCTGCCTCACACCGCAGCGCATGCACCTCGCCGTCGGCATCGGATACGGGCTTGATGTCACAGGTCAGGACGGTGGCCTGCGCTTCGCAGAGATCCTGTTCGCCGGCACCCTCCATCTCGATGAGCTGGCTGTAGGGAAGCCGGAACGACATCGGTTCAAGGCTGCCGTCGCCGTCCTTTTCGCAGGCATAGAGAAGCTGTACTTGCAGGCTGCCCTGCACCATGAGCTTGCCGGAGACAAAGCGGTGGCTCTGCTCGACGGCCTGCGGTTCACAGCGGACGATGTGCAGCACGGGTGGCTTGGCACTGCCGAGTTCAAGCTCCTCGGAGAGGAGAATGCTGCGTTCTGTCCGGATGCTCCGGTCGGGGAAGCGGACAGGCTGGCGGCGGAGCTGGATGCCCTTGCCGGTGATGTCGGAGAGAACCTCCTGGCGGCGGACGGCGCTCGTCCGGATGCGGACGGTGACGGCTCCCCGCACATCGAGCCTGCGGCGGCTCACGACCCGGCAGTTGACATAGTCCATAGCAGGGGTGAGCTCAGCGGAAATGCTTTCGCCGGGCGGGAGCTCGGCGGTGCGGGAGAAGTGCAGCGTCTGGGTGACGCTTTGCAGGACGTGGGACTGCTCGGTGCAGTAGAGGATGCGGATGTCGGCACGGAGCTCATAGCTCAGCCGGTCGCCGCTGACAGACTGGCTGACGATGGTCGGTGTGACAAAGCATTTGATGAGCGTGAACACATCGGGGAAGTAATCGGGCAGCACATAATCCAGCTCGATGCCCTGCTCCTGGACAGATGTACCGATCGGCTCTGCGATTGTGATCGTCGTGCAGGCGGTTTGTAATTCCATGCGGGTACCTCCTATGTTTGTGGTTGGTAGAGTGTATGCGGGAGGGGTGGGGGATATGTCGGGCGGTTTCCTGAATTTCTTTCCCGAACCTCTCGACAAAAGCTGCTATCTATGCTATAATAAAAGAAAAGAATCCGGCAAAGGAGTTGATAACTTTGGAACAGACTATTGGCATTTCCTGTACGGCATCTGCGCAGCTCAGCTTTGCGATGCAGCAGAACTATATCCCCGTCATCCGCAGCCTGCGGGTGGAGAACCATTCGGACACGCTGCTGGAGCAGATCGGCGTGCGCATCCGGTTTGAGCCGGAATTCGCTGCGCCCTTCGAGACGACGCTTGCAGCGCTCCGTCCGGCAGAATCGGTCGAGATCTCTCCGGTGCGGCTGGCGTTCAGGGCGGATTTCCTCAGCTCACTGACCGAGAAGCTGGTCGGCTCATTCACCGTTGAGGCATTTCAGGGCGAGGAAGTGCTCGGCACCTGCACGCAGGAGCTGGAACTGCTTGCCTATGACCAGTGGACCGGCATCACGGTCATGCCGGAGCTGACGGCGGCTTTCATCACGCCCAATCATCCGAAGATCGCAGAGATCATTGCTGCCGCCGGAAAGCATCTGATGAAGTGGACGGGCGAGCC
>JAFXOO010000365.1 GCA_017528675.1 Oscillospiraceae bacterium
CCAGAACCAGACGGTCATAGCCATCACAAGCAGGAGCAGTACAATGATGACTGCCGTTGCTCCTCCCAGCGAGCGGAACCGGAAGAACACCGGACTCCAGAGAAAATTGACAGCAAGCTGTAGCCAGTAGAGCTTCAGGGCAGCGCTGCTCCCGGAATTCTCCTCACAGCTTACCAGATAGGCGGAAATGCCCATCAATGCATACAGGATGACCCACGCCACCGGAAACACCCATCCGGGCGGCGCAAGCGGCGGGCGCTGCAATGATTGGTAAAAGCTGCCGAAATTCCCACCGGATGCAATGCCGGACAATGCCCCTACAAGCTCTGCACTGACGATATAGACCAGCAGTTCACTCCATTTGATGCGTTTCATGTCGAATCCCTCCCTTTTGGTGTAGTATATGGGGGAATCCGGCAGAATATGCAGACAGGATGGTGCAAAGGTGCCGGAATCGTTGCAGAGCTTCCATCTCATGAAACAGAACGGAGGAACGCACATGATTTTTTTATGCTACCCCAAATGTACCACCTGCCAGAAAGCCCGTAAATGGCTGGATACGAACGGCATCCACTACGAGGAACGTCATATTGCAGAGCAGAACCCCTCTGCGGAGGAGCTGCGTATCTGGCATGAGCGCTCCGGGCTTCCGCTGCGCCGGTTCTTCAATACGAGCGGCATGCTCTACCGCTCAATGGCGCTCAAGGACAAGCTCCCCGGCATGTCGGAAGAAGAACAGCTTGCGCTCCTTGCCACAGACGGCATGCTCGTCAAGCGTCCGATACTCATCAGCAGCAGCTTTGTACTTGTCGGTTTCAAGGAAAGCGACTGGGCGGCTGCGCTGGGAAAATGAGAGATTGCCCCCTCCGCACGGAGAGGGCTTTTCTCATCCTTCCCACATGTTAAATCAGATTAACAGTTGACAGTACCGTGCAGATGTGCTATAATAGTTGCATATCTTTCACAAATCGCAAATGGAGGTGCTGCATGGAACTCAAAATTGTCAAGGGCATACTGAAAAAATACACCCCCGGCGAGGAAACGGAACTTGTTCTCCCGGAGGGCATCACCGGTCTTGGTGTGCGGGTGTTCAAGGGCTGCGGGCATCTGACCTCCATCACGCTGCCGGATGGGCTACAGGAGATCGACGACTATGCATTCCGTGACTGCACCGGGCTGCGTTCGCTGCATATTCCCGCATCGGTCAGAGCGCTTGGAGAGGGCTTCTGCCGGGGGTGCAAGGCACTTGAAGACATCACGCTCCCGCCGGATCTGACCATCCTGCCCGATCACGGCTTACAGGACTGCCGGGCGCTCCGCTCCGTCACTCTCCCTGTGGCCGTGCAGACCATCGGTGAGGGGGCTTTCGGAAGCTGCAAGGCGCTGTCAGAACTCTATCTTCCCGACAGCGTCCGGCGTATCGGGAGTGCAGCTTTTTCCGGCTGCCGGAAACTCGCTGCCGTCCGCTTTCCGGAGGAGCTTGCCTTTGTCGGTGCCAACGCATTTTCTGATACGCAGTGGCTTCTGACGCAGCAGAATCCGCTCGTGCTCGCAGGAGCGCATATCGTCTGCCGCTGCCATCCGGCAGCAGAGTCCATCGACGTCCCGGAGGGTGTGCACACCATTGCCGACAGTGCCTTTTTAGGATGTGAACAGCTCAGGCATGTCACGCTCCCCTCCACGCTGCGTCACATCGGTGACAGCGCTTTTCTCCGCTGCAATGCCCTCACAGAAATCATCATTCCCGATGGAACAGAACGCATCGACCGCCATGCCTTCTGCGCATGCAGCTCGCTTGCTGCCGTGCGCATTCCGGAGAGCGTCTGCCGGATCGGCTATGAGGCATTCCACCGCACACCGTGGTTCAGCGGCCAGAATGCGCCGTTTGTCGTGGCAGGCTCTGTCCTGCTGCGGTGCAGGGTGCAGAAACAGCCTGATCTTACGGTGCCCGGCGGCATCCGTGCTATCGGTGCCAATGCATTTGAATGGAGCCTGAGCAGGCGCATCACGCTGCCTGAGGGCATAGAGCGGATCTGCGACAGCGCCTTCCGGGCAAGCAGTGTGGCAGAGATCTCGCTCCCGCAAAGCCTTCAGATCATCGAAAGCGGTGCCTTCTGCGAGTGCCAGAACCTGCGGAGTGTCTACATCCCGAACAATGTACGCTATATCGGAGATTTTGCATTTGCCTACAATTATGATATGAAAGAGATCTCGCTCCCCGGCAAGATCGGTTCGGTCGGCGGACAGGCGTTCACCATGGGCACCAAGCTGCGCTTCCGGATGCCGGAGACTGTGCTTTCCCTGACACTGCGGAAGGACTGGAGCCTTTCGGCAGGCGGATTTTTCCAGCTTGATGCAGGCTGCGGAAAGAATGAGCAG
>JAFXOO010000366.1 GCA_017528675.1 Oscillospiraceae bacterium
CTATTCCATGATGCAGGCACTCTCCATGACAGCAAACGGCGCCAAAGGAGACACGCTGTCGGAAATGGAGAATGTGCTTGGAGGCGTTCCGATTGACAAGCTGAACCGCTATCTGTACACGCAGCGAACGTATCAGCCTGTCAGCGACGGATGCAAGCTGCTGACCGCCAATTCCATCTGGATCCGGGATGACGCAGACCGGATTCAGGTCAAGGCGCCTTTTTTGCAGACAAATGCGGATTACTATAATGCTGCTGCATTCATGGCACCGTTCGACGATACGACTGTGCGGGACATTAACACATGGGTCGATTCAAACACGGATCACATGATTCCGAAGCTGGTTGATGAGCTGAAGAAAGAAGATGTCATGGCACTCATCAACGCCGTGACCTTTGACGCAAAATGGAATGTGCCCTATGCAGATTATCAGGTGAATGACGCCACGTTCACGGCTTATGACGGTACAAAACAAACCGCACAGATGCTTTGCAGCGAGGAGTATGTGTATCTTCAGGATGAACATGCGGTTGGTTTCATGAAGCCGTACCAGGGCGGTCGCTATACGTTTGCAGCGATTCTGCCGGAGGAGGGCATGACCACATCGAAATACATTCAGACACTCACGCCGGAAAGTCTGCACAGGCTGCTTTCGGAGCAGTCGGGTAATGAGGTCGTGAAAACGAAGCTCCCGAAGTTTTCCTACGATTACAGCGAGGAGCTGAGCAAGCAGTTTAAGGCGATGGGTATGACGAAAGCCTTTGAATTCGATGCAGATTTCTCGGATATGGCGACTACAGCAAGCGGTAATCTGTACATCGGCAGGATTCTGCAAAAGACCCATATCTCTGTGGATGCGGAAGGCACCAGAGCAGCAGCAGTTTCCGGAGTTTTCATGGGCGACAATGGAGCATACATCATGAAGGAGCCGAAAACGGTCATCCTTGACCGGCCATTTGTATACTGCATTGTGGACGGAACAACTTCGCTGCCTGTTTTCATCGGTACACTGGAAAAACTGGAATCCTGAGTGCTTGATATGGGGCTGCACCGGCGTAAAACCTGTGCTCTGGACGACAAATGATTTAGCCGGGGTAGGCATATCTGTTAAGGGACTGTCTGTTGTGAAACAGGCAGTCCTTTTGTGATCGGATCCGGTGTTTTGCATTCCGGTCAAGTTGTAAGATGTAGGTTATAACGCTGCGTTAGCACACTCTGACACAGGATAAACCATCGCAGACTCCTTTCTTTGAGGCGAAAAGAAGTGTGAGGTTTTCGTCCTGAGAGCCTGCACACGGGTATAACCGAAATCATCATAAACAATCCTCTTGCAAAACTATTTCTGATATGCTAAAATGTTTTTAAAATCAATGTGACTTTTTTCAGATAGTTTTGTCTGTTAGTACGAAAGCACCATGGACTTTCAGAATGAGAGGAGGGGGAACATGACCGATCATGAGCTGCATACGCTCATAAAGAAGGATCTGAGCAGCGGAACAGCGGCGCTTTATCAGCAATATATCCGATATGTCTATGCCATCGTGTTCCGCCTGCTCCGGGACTGCGGCACGAAGGAGGATGTGGAGGACTGCGTAGCAGATACCTTTGCGGATGTTTTCGCCCGTCTGGACAGCCTGGAGGGCGCTGATCTCAAAGCATATATCGGGCGGGCAGCGCATAATAAAGCGCTCAATTACTGCCGTGTGCTCAGCCGGAATCGTCAGCATACTATGCCGCTTGAAGATGTTCCGGAAGTGTGCGGCGGTGACCTTTCTTCCCATGCGGAGGAGCGGCATCTGAAGCAGGTGTTACTGGATAAGATACAGTTGCTCGGTGAGCCGGATGCCAGCATTCTCATCATGAAGTATTACTTTGGCAGAAAAATGTCCGAGATTGCCGGAGCACTCGGCATGTCAACCCATACGGCACAAGTCCGCTGCGGCAGAGCACTCAAACGGCTGCGTAAGGAACTCGAAGACTGGAGGTAAGCAATGCGGAAACAGGAATTACAGCGTCTGCTGCATCATCTGGATGAACAGGATGCAGCACGGCTTGGAGAAGCGCATCTTGAACTGACTGAAGCCGAGCATGAGCGTATCCTTCAAAAAATCTCCCGGCGAACAGGGCAGGGGAGAATGACGGTTGCCGAGCAATTGGAAAAGGAGCCGGTGATTCCGCAGTCTGCCCGGCATGGCTGGATTGTACATGCGGTAAGTGCTGCTGCTTGCATTGCGGTATGCGTTGCAACGACAGCAAGTGTATGCTGGCTCAATGCAAATGCGCCCGCTCGGCCTGAGGATTCTGAACCGCTACAGCCATCTGATGCGATTAATCCTGTGGTTTGTCACACAATCGGAGAACGCTATGCTGCGGAGAATCTGACTGCATCCGGCACGCTCTGGGTGACGGTCACAGACAAAGCACAGGAGGACGGAAAGTACCGTATCACGCTTCTTTTGGAGAGTGAAAATGCCGTGTCCTGTGCGGAAGCTGCAATGGGCGAACCGACCTTCTTCTTTGCGGATAATCTGGTGCTCCTCTCAGAGAATACAGACGGGACGCAGCACATCTGCCAGCCCTGTGCTTTCTCTGCCGAGGGTCATCATGAAACCGGACTGCCTTACTGCATTTCGCTGCGTTCCGGACAACAGTGCCGTCTGACACTCTGGTATGCAGCGGAGCCAGGGACTGCATGGCGGCTTGCGGCAGGTCTTGCACCGGATGCGCCCTATACGATGATTACGGAGGACTGAAATGATGCTATACAGACGATTGACTGCACTCTTTACAGCGGCAGCCCTGCTTTTGTGCGGCTGCCAGAAAACCGGCGATCCTGCCGATGGTCAGGCAGATCCCGTCACCCAGACCGATGCGCAGGGTGAAGCCGTGCCGATGTCGGACGAAGCGCTGACCACGACCGTGAAAGCAGAGCGGCTGACGGATTTTCCGTCCGATCTGGATTTCAACAGCCTTGACAAAACGCCTGCCGGGCTCTGCGGCTTTAAGAGCGGCATCGGAGCAGACGCCACAACCATTCTGCGGTGGTCGCCGGATCTTTCGGACTGCACCACGGTGATGCTTCCGGAAATGGCGAGCTATGACGGTTTTTATGACCGGGGCGGCCTGCTCTCGGTCGGGGCGGATGCCTATTATCGCTTTGTACAGATGGAAAACCACGGCGGGATGGATCCGAATGCTATCCCGGATACAGATTATGACCAGTGGAACGAATACTACGGGCAGGATGTGCAGACGGAATACTATCTC
>JAFXOO010000367.1 GCA_017528675.1 Oscillospiraceae bacterium
ACATCTGCTTGCATCTTTTCCGTCATCTTGCACAGAAATTCCTTGCTGGGCGCCAGCCCAGCGGCGTCATTTCTATACAATCTGACGAAAAATCTGACTGCGCATCTGCACCACCAGCTCTGTGCGGTGTTGCCTTAAGGTGCTGCGGCGTTCCGGCAAAAAAATGCCGGGCTGCCAGTGCAGCCCGGACTTCTCTGTTCCTTCCCAGGAGTGTTACCGCATGCAGCTTCTCTGTAGAAGCACGGTACAGCAAGTGCTTTGTTGATCGGAGCAGCAGCGCTGCCGCTGTACTCCCTGTAAATCTATTATACCCTGACTCCGTGAAAAAGTCAATCGTCCGAACACGTTTTCGGAAAAAACAGCGGTTTGACAATCGAAAACGTTTACGCACTGTATAAAAACTGGCGTGGAAGCACCGGCTGCCTCCAAACCGGCGGAGGCGTGCGGGTTTGAAGCCGGCATGGCCGGCAGCGGCCTGCCGGATTGATAGTCTATCTCTCGTGCGTTCACAAAAAATTTACAAAGCCGCCGGCAGATCCGCAGGCGGCTTTGCAGCAGTCAGGTGTCCCCGGCAGATTCCTGTGCGATGGCGGGATTGACATGCACCATGCAGTGCTTGACATCCGGGAAATGCGTTTCGATGGCATCGTGAACCTTCTCGGCGGTGTCATGCGCCTCGACGAGGGTCTTTCCGGCGTCCATCCGGATTTCGGCCTCGACATAGATTCTGGCGCCGAACAGCCGTGTCCTGAGCTCATCAATGCCGAGCACGCCCTCTGTGCCGAGGATGACCTCACGCATCTCGCTGACTGTCTCATCCGGGCAGGATTTATCGACCATTTTGTCTACGGCATCCCGGAAGATTTCCACCGCTGCCTTCTCGATAAAGACACAGATGATGACACTTGCCAGCGGGTCAAGCACGGGCAGCCCCATTCGTGCGCCGAGGATGCCCGCAAAGGCGCCGACAGAGGACAGCGCATCCGAGCGGTGGTGCCAGGCATCTGCCATAAGCGCTCCGGAGTTGATCCGGCTGGCGGCATGCCGGGTGTATTGGTACATCAGCTCCTTGACGATGACCGAGAGAACGGCGGCTACAAGTGCCGGAATGCCCGGAACGGCGATTTCCTGCACATCCGGTGAGGCGATTGTCTGGATGCCCTTGTAGCCGATGGCTGCGCCGGTTGCGGCAAGCACTGCGGCAAGCAGCACCGATGCCACACATTCCATCCGTTCGTGGCCGTAGGGATGTTCCTTGTCGGGCTGCTTTCGTGCCATCTGCACGCCGGCAATCACCACAAAGGTGCTGAACACATCCGAGGCAGAATGCACGGCATCCGAGATCATGGCACCGGATTTCGCAAAGATGCCTGCGAGCAGCTTGAGCAGAGACAGTACAATGTTGACAATGATGCTGATGACGGATACCCGCATGGCAACGGTGGTCATGGCGGATTCATTGCGGGAGTCGTTGTTCATAGGCGTTCTCCTTTAAAAATGGGTATAAAAAAGCGGGGCAACCGGTGAGGTGTTGTCCCGCAGATCTGATCTGCTGCCGAAGCCCGACTGCACAGCGCTGCTGCCGTCTGTTCAAGAATGCATATGTAGGCCCTGCCTTTTGGCAACACCGCACAAAGCCCGCCTGACGGCTTGGCGGCACATCTGCTTGCATCTTTTCCGTCATCTTGCACAGAAATTCCTTGCTGGGCGCCAGCCCAGCGGCGTCATTTCTATACAATCTGACGAAAAATCTGGCTGCGC
>JAFXOO010000368.1 GCA_017528675.1 Oscillospiraceae bacterium
AGCTTAAGTTGTTAGCATTGGTGGGGGTGGGGCGTTCATAAGCAAGTCTACTTCTGGGATCTGTGCTGGTTACCATCTCCGGGAGGCAGGACTGTCAACGGCAGGCCCTACGGTGTCCGGATTCTGGAAAAAGATAGGATTGATCGGAGTATTGGGAATCGGACTAATAAACGGACTTGGCTTGCCATCCGGCAGGATGAGATCCGGAATCACAAACATGTCGGGGGTGATGAGATCGCCGTTGTAAATAAAACAGCCGCCGGCAGCCTCCTTCAGCTCCTCCTCGCTCAGCTCGCCGTCAGCGTTCTGAGCCATGCTCACAGCCTTTGAAAATACCTCTGCCATTTCACCGACCTGTTCAGCGGTAACGGTCACGCCCTTGTCAGCGAACAGCTTCTGCACTGCCTCAACGCTCTCTGCATCGAGTGCAGCAAGCACAAAATCCTTGTCCTGAAGCAGTTCCTGTAATTTCTCTTTCATACCAAAACCTCCTGATTGTTTATTTGTCCGCTTTTCATGTAGCTACACGAGCGGACGGCGTGTGAAACAGCACTGTTTCATCACTGTATTTATTATAGCACATCGGATTTGGCATTTCAATCACCCGTTTTCCAAAATTCGGGTGATTTTAGCATGACGGCAGTGCGGGTGACATCTGTCGGCGGGGAGGCGCATACCTGGCTGCACGCCGTGGCGGCAGCAGCAATCCGGCGCTGCTGTGGATGTTTGACTATCACCTACAGGGGGGTCACTCTAAAATCACCCGTTTTTGCCAAAACAGGTGATTGACTTAGACACAGCTTTCTGATATAATGAATACAACGAGATTCGTCTGCTTTTTATACACTATGCTGAAAGGAGATGATCTGCATGAATGATAACCAGATCCGGTTTCTGTCGCTGCTCGATGACGACGATTTCCGCCAGAGCGTGAGCGATGCCGCCAGCATCGAGGATTTGCAGGCGCTGCTTGCGAAGCGTGGATGCACCCTCAGTGCTGACGAGCTTGATGAGCTGTCCCGGCAGGCTGCGGAAAGCCTGATGGAAACCGTCGAAGGTGAGGAACTGAGCGATGACGAGCTTGAAAATGTGGCAGGCGGCACGGGCGGTGTGAATGTCAACCAGGTCAGCCCGCTGCACATACAGACTACGCCGATTCTTATGGCGCATTTGTTTGGTATCTATCGGTTTGGCACGGAGCGGGGCGGAACCAATGCGTTCCAGATGTCCCAATCCCTGCATGACGTACTGAAGGATATAGACCCACCAAAAAAATAAGGAGATGTTGTTTATGGACAAGAACAAAAAACTTGCAGAGCTCTTTTCGGATGAAGCATTTATCGGGAGCCTTGCATCCGCAGGTGACGTAGAGACGATGCAGAAGCTGTTTGCTGATAACGGCGTAGATCTGACACAGTCTGAGGTTGTGGAGATGATGGAGTCTTTGCTGAAGACCGGCGTGAGCACAGGGGATGAGCTGAACGAGGACGAACTCGGTGCAGTATCCGGCGGAACCATCAGGCTCACCACGCTCCCCATGATGATTTCACCCGACTACATGCAGATTCTTCACCAGAATCAGAAGCTGATCATGGATGCGTTGCGAAAAATCGACAATTTATCAGGCGGAGTGAACCAGTAAGAACCATCACAGTGTAAAAGGTGAAGGAGGATTTCAACATGAATACCGAAAAGATTCTGGAACTGATGAAGGACGGGGAATTTGCACAGAAGGTGTTTTCTGCGGAGAGTGCTGCCGTTGTACAGCAGCTTTTCGAGGAAAAGGACGTAGATCTGAGCATTTCTGAGATTGAGTCGATTGGCAGTGCACTGAGCCAGCCTGCTGAAGGTGAGCTGGACGAGAACGATCTTGAGATGGTAGCAGGCGGTACTTCTGGTATCGAAGTCAGCGATTTTGCAAAACGGCTGGCGGAACAGATTAAAATAAGCGGTCCATATACTACTACGCCTATGCCGTGGGCTCCATCACCGTTCATCTTCAGTCCGACAGACAATCGTCCGTTGATCACGGAGGGCGAGAATGCCGGAAAAAGATGGTAACCTGTTCCTGAAGCCGAGGCTTTGCTGTCAGCGGTTCCGGGGAATCAACGAACCCCGGCGCTGATAAGCCTGAACACACACAACCTGGGCAGTGCGGAGGATCGTCCGTGCTGCCCTTTCCAAAGGAGAGATGATAATGCAGGAGAAAATGGAAAAGGTCGCAGCGCTTCTGCGGGATGAGGCATTCCGGAGGGCGCTTTCCGGATCGTCCGGCAATGAGGAGGTTCTGGCGCTGTTCCGTCAGTTCGGTGTGGATGTGACGGGTGAGGAGCTGGTACTGATCCTTCAGGGCGGTATCGGACTTCATAACGTGGACACAGAGGATGAGCTGAATGAAGACGAGCTTGAAATGGTATCCGGCGGTGTCGGTGCCGGGCCGACCTGGTCGGATTTCAAAAAGGCTCTTGAAACGATTATCGGATGAGAACGCATCGCCGGTGCAGTCTGCACCGGCGATTCCGTCTGTCAAAGCGCCGCAGTACCCGTCAGAGTACTGCGGCGCTTATAGATTCTATGGAGCAGTTACCATCTTGTGATATTCTTCTTGACAAAATTCACAGCATTTTCTGTCACACTGTAGTCGAACAATTGGCCGGTTAATTCCACGAAGCTCCAGGCCGCTCCCACAACCATCAAAACGCCGCCGACTTTCATCATACCTTCATAGACCTCATTGATGAAGCCGCCCGCAACCGATTCCAGCTCATCCTCGGAGAGTTCGCCGCCCTCTGCAAGCTTGCTGAGCTGCTCCGTGCTGATCTCGCCGTCTGCAACGGCTTCCACCGTTTTCTTCGTGAGCTCAATTTCATCGAGGCTCATTTCCACGCCCTTACCGGCAAGCAGTGCCTGGACTTCTTCCGCACTCCCTGCCTGCAACACACTCTGTACAAATGCCTCATCCGAAAAAACTTCCTTGATCTGTGCCATCTTCTCGTTCATAAGTAAATCCTCCTACCATCTTGTAATATTGTCTTTGACCCATCCGAGAGAACACTTTTCAGTTGTTCAATTCTGACGTTCATAATGCAGTATGTTCTCCTTTTTTACCATCTGCTGCGGACTGCACTGTAGATACCGGCGCCGATGCCTGCTGCCACGGCAATACCGCCGACAATGATGGCACCATAGCCATAGCCGTTCAGATGCGACGATACGTTGACACTTTCAATTGTTTTGCAGGATTGTTTGATTGCTAAATAGGCTTTTTCAGTGATGGTGCCGTCCAGATAGGCAAGGGCTGCCTGATCGTGTTTTGCCATATCCCATGCATACGTTACTGTAGTAACGCCTGATGTGAAAAAGTTTGCAATCGTATCAAGACCAAATCCGCCGGCAGCTCCTGCCAGCTCCTCCTCGGAGAGCTCACCGCCGTTTGAGATACGGGACAGATCTTCCAACGAGACATTGTTGTCCAGACCTGCTTCCACGACCTCGCTCAGGAGCTCAATCTCTGTCAGGGAGAGTTCTACGCCACGCTCCTTCAGCAAGCTCTGGACAGCTTCTTCATTCTCTGCATTCAGCAGCTCCTTGACGAATTCCGTATCGGTGAGTACGGAAAAGAGCTTCTCATTACGTTCTTCCATTCTGATTACCTCCGTTCAGACAGCACTGATGCAGTGCTGTCCGCTTGTCGAAAAGTCCATGTTCTGGTGCTGGCGCACCTGTGAGCGTCCCACAGCCAAGGCATAAGCGGCTGCCTGCGCTCGTTCATTGCAGTATACCTCTATTGTGCAGCTTACCAGCGTCTTATCGAGATGCCGCAGCCTTCCAGGACATAGAGGGTTATGGCACTGATGCCGAGCGTCGAAAATGCTGTGACGATAATCCCGCTGGCCAGATCGCCGCCTGCGGCCTGCTCCAGCTCGTCCTCGCTCAGCTCGCTGCTGATTTTGCCCTCAGCGAGTTTAGAAATCGTCTCGCCGGCACTCCTGATTTCCTCGATGCTCAGGCTGACGCCCTTGTCGCTGAGCAGCTTCTGTGCAGCTTCCGGGGTTTCCGAAGAAAGCAGCGTCTTGACGAAGTCCTCATCCGAGAGAACCGTCTTAAGTTGTTCAAGATTCTGATTCATAGCCTTCTTCTCCTTGCAAAAACGGTTACCATTTTCTGATCGCATCGCGCAGGGTTGTGCCGCATGCCTGCATAATACCTTCGGTAGCGATAGTCGCGCCGTATAAGCCGATTATTCCGACAATTATCCCGCAGATCACATCGCCGCCTGCGACCTGCTCCAGCTCGTCCTCACTCAGTTCACTGCTGATTTCGCCCTCTGCGAGTTTAGAAAGCGTCTCGCCGGCACTCCTGATTTCCTCGATGCTCAGGCTGACGCCCTTGTCGCTGAGCAGCTTCTGTGCAGCTTCCGGGGTTTCCGAAGAAAGCAGCGTCTTGACGAAGTCCTCATCCGAGAG
>JAFXOO010000039.1 GCA_017528675.1 Oscillospiraceae bacterium
GCAATGACGATGACCGGCTGCCCTGCCGATGACTCTCCCCAGGCAGTCTACGGCCCGCCGCCCACGGAGGAAATGACTGCTGCACCGGAAACCACCGCTGCTGCCACTGATGCCCCCACAGAAGCACCGGCCAGTCCCTACCGCCCGGAGGAGGACGTACCCCAGGAGGTCTACGGCCCGCCTGTTGAGGATAATGAGGCGGAGTCCGGGGAGGATTCGCAGGAGAGCAGCCCGGACGAGTCCGCCCAGGAGCCGACTTTTGACCCGAAACACGGCACACCTGTGACCGTCTATGGCCCGCCGCAGATTGAGGACAGCGCCGACGATTCCTATGCGCCAAAGCACGATACGCCTGCACCCGTCTATGGCCCGCCGCAGTAAGGAGAAGCTATGCTGAATGTAGATATCAAGCGCTCACATATGACCGAGCTTGCCGCCTACCGCAAGGGGCTGCACACTGTGCCTGATCTGCGCAATCTCTTTCTGGAGCTGACGCTGCGCTGCAACGAGCGCTGCCTGCACTGCGGGAGCAACTGCGGCGATGTACGCTCCGAGGAACTGACCACAGCGCAGTACCGCCGGTTTCTCGATGAGGTCAAAGCCGATTTCGGCACCGGCCACAAGATGCTCTGCATCACCGGAGGCGAACCGCTCCTGCGGCAGGATTTTGCCGATATTTTAGGCTATGCAAATGCGATCGGATTTCGCTGGGGTATGACCAGCAATGCAACGCTCATCGACATGGAGCGGGCACGGATGCTCCGGGACTGCGGCATGGCGACCATCTCCGTGAGCCTGGACGGCCTGCCGGAGACGCACGATGCCTTCCGGCGCACACCGGGCGGCTGGGACAAGGCGATGGCAGGCATCGAGAACCTGCTCTCCGTCGGCGGCTTCCGGCATGTGCAGGTAACGACCGTCGTCACGCACCGGAACATCAGCGAGCTGGATGCGCTGTTCGCTGTCTTTGACAAGATGCCGATTGACTCATGGCGTGTCATCAATATTGAGCCGATGGGCAGAGCGAAGCAGTACCCCGACCTGCTTTTGACCCCGGAGGATTACCGGACAATGTTCGAGTTCATCCGGAACAAGCGCATTGCCGGTGAGCCGGTCTGCTACGGGTGCAGCCATTATCTCGGTATGGAGTACGAGCACGAGGTGCGGGACTGGTACTTTCACTGCACCGCCGGAACCTATATCGCCAGCATCATGGCAAACGGCGATATCACGGCGTGTCTTGACATTGAGCGCCGTCCGGAGTTCATCCAGGGCAACATCCTGCATGACCGGTTCAAGGATGTGTGGGAGCAGCGCTTTCAGATCTTCCGGAAGGATCTTGCGGATGAAAATGCAAAGTGCAGCGCCTGTCCGGAGAAGGAATTCTGCCACGGCGATTCCTACCATAGCTGGGATTTTGATGCACACAAGCCGCTGCTGTGCTTCAGGGATATCCTGTTCTGAGGTGAGCACATGAACGCTGAAATGTATCAGGATCGCTACAAAGCCACCGTCCCCAAGGTCATATCATTGAGCTGAAACTCATAACAGACACCCGTACCTACCGTTACAAGATGGATGCCGGCGCCGATGCAATCGACATCCAGTTCCCCGGCCATGTGGGTTTAGAGAAATCCAAAAGCAGGATCCCCTTCCTGAAAGTCCGGAAATATATTGAAACCACGCAGTATTATAACCGAAAGGAGCTATTCACGATGGACACGATCTACTACTCCCTGCACCTCAAAGACTACAAGACCCCGAAGCACGCCATCGAGCGCATCCAGAAGAAGGTGAAGCCAAAGGGCGTGACGGCAAACTGGACGGTGGAAGTCAGGGAGCAGTCTGTTGCCGTTTTTTTCGGTGACGGAGAAAGCGAACCGCTGACGTTATCCTTCAACCGGAAGGAAGCCGGCGGCTCTTGCAAGGTCGCTTTCCCGACCGAGGGCAAGCTCTTTGAAAATGAGAAGAAAAGCGAATGGAAAGCGCTCATCCAGCTTCTGCATTCGCTCAAACCGCTCTGTGCGGAGATCGGGGTCGAGGATGATCTGAAACTCGCCGGTGCCTATTTCAAGAGCCTGGATTATACCTTCGGCATCCGGGAGCTGACCCCGGCAGAGACCGAGCGGCTCGACCGGCTCTACAGCCAGGGCTTCACGGATCACGAAGCGTTCCTGTTCCAGATCTTTGCAGAGGATACCGGGCGCAGCAGCCTGCCG
Source organism: Oscillospiraceae bacterium (assembly GCA_017528675.1). Lineage (GTDB taxonomy): Bacteria > Bacillota > Clostridia > Oscillospirales > Ruminococcaceae > UBA3855. Next base: position 2,220 of record JAFXOO010000039.1, read on the forward strand.
GACTGGAAGGCTGCCATCCATCCGTATACCAAGCTCAGCGATCCCTTCCCGCAGATCGGCGAATTCTGGGAGACCTACATTTTCGAGACCACCACGCTCAAAGGTGAATGCCTGCGGGCGATCTACAAGAACGACGTCTACGCAGTGCATGGGCGGAAGGTCATTTCCGGTGATCCTCCCGCAGAGATCTACACCTTCGCCCTCGGCGTAGGAAGGCTGTTCTCGTGCTATGATTTCATCGAAAACACCTGGGGCAGGGGCAAAAACGTGACGCTGTACTTCAATGACCTGTTCCTCCCGCAGTTTACCGCAGCGGATGCATATGGAAAGTGCCGGCTTGCCTATCAGTTCTTTGTATCGGTTTATGAATACTGCAAATTTGAGTTTGCCGGCACAGAGGTCATCCGTGAGAAAATCGCCGCCTATGAAGCGGCTGCACAGACCTGAACCGTTGGCGTTTGATACAAAAACAGCACCGCACAGGGGTTACGCCCTGTGCGGTGCTGTTGCCTTATTCTGCTGTTTTCAGTGCAAGAACCTTCGGGATTTTGCGGATGCGGAAGAAATCGAATACTGTAATCACGAGATAGGCGACCGTGACCAGAACGAATTCCTTCACAAAGCCCTCCGGCAGCATGATGAAGGCGAAGTATCCGCCGAGCTTCCGGAGCATCACACCCCACAACAGCTTCATCAGTGCAAAGCCGATTGCCATTGATGCAAACTCCGTGACAATCACCACAACCGCCGTTGTAATCAGATACAGGCTTGCAATCTCTCTGTCCTCATAGCCGAGGATTTTGACCATGGCAATCGCCCGCTCATTCTTTTCAATGATGATCTTCGTCAGCAGATACAGAATGACTGCCGCCACAATCATGCAGACATACTGGAAGTACAGCATGTAGCTGCCCATGGAGTGGTCAAGCTGATTGGCAATCTTCACCATATCGTCGGATGTGATGCGCTTGACAATATACGACTCGTCAATATCCTCAATCGGAATGTCGGAGAGATAGCCGCTGAACGCCTCTGCGCTGCGGTCAAATACCGCATTGAACTGTGCATTCGGCAGGAACACCGCCAGCGCCGCATCATATTCGTACACCCCTGCAACCTTCCAGGAATACTGCCGGTTCTCGTACTTCTCGTCCAGCGTGAAGCTGTCCCCTGTGCCCAGGTGATACTTGTTTGCAAACGCAGTCGAAATCCACACGGAATCGGCATCTTCCGGCGTATCTATCCTGATATAGGCACTGTTCTCTGTAATGCCATAGACCGAAATTTCCTCATTGTATTGTTCCGTGCGGTATTCGAGCGATGTGATCGAAAACGGCTCTGCGCCTTCTGTTTCCGTTCGGATAATCCCGCCGTCCTCGTCCCTGTAATCCGTGAGGATGACCTGCTCCTTTGTAAACATCATATCCGGCATTCTCTCCTGATAATACGAAAGTGTGGAGGGCATGCCGACCGCCATCGAAAGCAGCAGCATCACAAACGTCACGCCCACAAAGAGCATCAGGTAATTCGGCATATTCTGAAGGAACACCCGCAGCCGGAACCGCCGGAAGAAGCGCCATCTCGGCAGCCGGATTGCCTTTGTGCGGCGTGTTTTCCTGAGATCGTGCCGCAAAAACCGCAGCGGAGACAGCCGCAGCATCCGCACAATGACGATGAAATTGATGAGCAGCATCAGTACGAACGGTATGATCGTCGTCCGGATGAATGCCTCCGGTGTCCAGAGTGTCTCATAGGAAGGCAGGCTGTAGCTGTTGTAGTACATGCCCGTGACGACATTCTTGAACACGGCATAGCCAAGCACATTGCCGACCGCCGCCGAAAGCAGCACGACCAGCAGCGGCCCGCCCATATAATAGCGGACAAGTTCTGCCTTGGTAAAGCCGGATGCCCGCAGGGTTCCGATCACAGAGGACTCCTTTTCCAGCGTGCTGCTGATGTTCACTGCAAAGATAAATGCCAGCACCGCCGTCAGGATGTAGAGCAGCACGCCGCCCATCGCCATATCCGAGCCAAGATCGTCCTCTGCAAAGTGAATCGCATTATTTGCATAGGCAGGTACAAAATCCTTGATCTCCAGCTCTTTTTCCGAGACAGCCGTCTGCGTGATGAGCGCCTTCAGAAAATGATCAGAGAGCGTCTTTTCTGCCTGCGCATCTGCCGGCGCTTTCTCGAAGGTATAGGCATAATTCGCATGCAGCGATGTACTGATGCGGTCAAATCCCGCATCCGTGACCATGCCGACATCAAAGGTCAGCGCATCGAACATCGTGTCCGTATTATTCTCATACAGTGTGATATAGTCCGTGAACGACACGAGACCCACAACCTCAAATGCCGTATTGCCCGCCTTCACGGTATCACCGATCTTGATTCTGGCATTGTCGGCATGCATCCGGTCAATGACGATCTCGTTTTCGTTCTGCGGCGCTCTGCCGGAGAGAATGTCGTACAGATCAATCTCTGTACGTTCCTTGTAGACACGGATTTTTCCCTTGTAGCTGCCATCGGACGGCAGGTGCTCCTGCGCATTCCTGTAGAACAGCTCATAGACCTTCACCGGCACCGGCGCAAATGACTGATCGAGCTCATAACGTTCTGCAATCTCAGTGTATTCCTCATCAATCCTGCTGTCGATTTCCTCGTGCGCCTTGTCGGTTGCTTCTGCAAGCGCATCCTTGTATTCCTGGGAATCCCACGCCTGCTCCAGCGCATCGCTGACTGTCTTTTCATAGCTGTCCGCCATTGCCGTTTCCAGTGCTTCGTCAAGCATCTGCTGCCGCATCTCGTCCGGTACCGGCTGACCGGCAGCAGCAAGCTGTGCATCCACTGCCGCCGTGACCTGTTCGGTGATGGCAGCTTTCACCTGTTCCCGGACATTTTCCTCAACTGCCTCCCGCACGGCATTCTCAATCTCCGGCGCCGCCTCCTCATAGGCACGCTCCCGGAAGATGCCGGCCACGTCCGCCTTCTCACCGGTTTCAATCGCACGGATGACCTCAGGCTCAGCGACACGGGACAGCTCAAAATGGCCGTCCTCCCGGTGGAATTTCTCTGCATTCCCTTCAAGCGATGTCATCATGCTGTGGTTGGCCACATACATACCCGACACGAAACCGATCGTCACGACCAGCATCACAAAAATCATCAGATAGCGCTTCCAGTCACGCAGAAGATCCCGCCAGACCCGCTTATTCAGCGGATTACCCGGTCTTTTTCCGAATTGAATCTGCTCCACTGTGCCGCCTCCTTACCATTCGAGCTCGGCGGCTGTGAGCTTTTCGGCGTTGTAGTCATCGTGGCGGATCTTGCCGTCACGCAGCTTGATGACATGGTCTGCCATGCGCCGTATTGCCTCGTTATGCGTCACCATGATGATGGTATTGCCGTACTTCTGGTTGACCTCCTCAATGAGTTGCAGAATCTCCTTGGAGGTCGTGTAATCGAGCGCACCGGTCGGCTCATCGCAGAGCAGAATGTCCGGATTCTTGACAATGGCACGTCCGATGGAGACACGCTGCTGCTGGCCGCCGGAGAGCTGGTTCGGCAGCTTGTAGCGGTGGTCAAACAGGCCGAGAATCTTCAGCAGCTCGTCAATGTCAAGCGGCTGATCGGAAAGATAGGCACCCGCCTCAATGTTCTCCTTGACGTTCAGGTTCGGAATGAGATTGTACGACTGGAACACATAGCCCAGATGCTTCCGACGGTAACGTGTCAGCCCCTTCTCGTTCATATCTTCAAGCTTGTCACCGTTGATGCAGATTTCCCCCGCATCGGCGCTGTCGATGCCGCCGAGAATATTCAGCAGCGTGGACTTGCCGGAGCCGGACGGCCCAAGCAGCAAACAGAATTCGCCCCTGCATACTGTAAAGTCAATGCCCCGCAGGACATCCTGCCTTGTATCACCGCTTCCGAAGCTCTTTTTCAGGCCCCGAACTTCCAGAAATTTACGCTCTGCTTCGCTCATATGGTACCTCCCTGTTGTGATGATGGATGACCGTTCAAACAGATGATTGCATCAGGTAAGCTTTAGCTAACCAAGAACCATTGTAGCACCATACCCAGGATTTGTCAAGCGTTTCCGGTTACAGCAGTCTTATTTTTGTGAATCAAAATCGACATTTTGTGGAAACAGACGAAAAGGATTGTGCAGAATGGATAGAACCGCTCTCCTCCTGCAATCAGAATGCCTCCCCGGAATTACCCCGGAGAGGCATATCAATACGATCAGAAATCAGCCGATAGTGACGGTATACTGTCCATCCTGCAACGCACCAATCGTGACCGAAATCCCCGGATCCACAGTCTGGCCGCCATTTGCGTCATACCAACGGAATCCGGAAATGCTGCTGTTCACGACATCGCCGGTGTGGTACAGATTGTCAGATTCCGTGTCATCAATGATGCGGATGAGCCGTCTGCCACGGCCTTCGTCCGTAAACTCGCTCCCGCTGCCATAGCGGAAGAAGGTGTTGCCGCCGTATTCTGTTGTGGCATCAATGTGATAGATGCGAACACCCTCGCCGGGGTTTACCCAGAAAGCGGTCTTTGTTCCGGCAGCGCTGTTGTTTGCATCCTTTGTGATGTATTCGAGAATGAAATACTCCGAGAAGCGGTCCTCTGCAAGCTGACCGTTCGGGATGATGATGCAGTTGCCGGCATCGGTCTGGGCGTTGCGCAGCGTGAAGGTCTGCTGCCCCTTCGCAGGATCGTAGATCTGCACCTGATTCCGGCGGTACCAGCCCTCCATGAGCTTCGAGAATGCGCCGAAATCCGAGCCTGCATCGGTATCCATCAGCTCAGCACCGCCGGTGCCGTGCATACCCTCGCTGTCCCCGACAAACTGGTAATAATCCGGCAGGCCGGTACAATGTCCCAGCTCATGGCAGTAGGTGGAGATATAGTTCATATAGTCCGATGTTGAGCCGATCTGTGCATTGCCTGTGATGATGTGGCCGACTGCCTTGCCGTCCACACGATAGGCAGGATCCCCGAATGCGCCGGAACAGGGCCACCAGTGGTCTGTGCCCGCCTTTTCAGGAACAGTGAACAGCGTTGCATCAATCCGGCCGTCGCCGTCACCGTCAAACTGCGCAAAGTCCACCTGATCCTTGAATGCCTCGTAGCACTCCTCAGCGATCTTCACCTTGTTGTCATCGTAGGCAGCCTGGTTTTCCTTTGTCGTATAGCGGAATACCTGCCCGTCAAACTGCATGGCACCCTTGGAGGCTCTGCCATAGAATGCCGAAACGCTTTCAAACGGATAGCAGGGATTCGACGGGTCTGCTGCGCCGAAGGTAATCTGGTTCAGCTCTGTCCCGGAGGGCACATAGTCATATCTGCAATCCGGGAAATCCACATAGAACACAACCAGCTTTGCATTGCCGTGTGTCGGGAGAGAAGCCCCGTGTTTTGCAAGATACGCCGGAACGAATTCGCTGTTGTCAGCACTCTCCGGTGTTTCAGGCAGCTTGCCGAGCACTGCACGCTTGAGGATGCCCAGATCAAAGATGTCGGTCACGCCGTCCTGCTGCATATCCGCAAGCTCCATGCGGATGCCGTCTGTCACGGGATAGCCGAGCATCCACTTCTGCACGGCTACGATATCCCCCACATCAAGCACACCGTTCTGGTTGACATCACCGGTCAGCAGTGATGGCTGCTCCGGTTCCGGCTGCTGCGGCTGAGTTGCAGGCTGCTCCGGCTGCGCATTGGCAAGGTCGAATCTGCCATTCTCGTCCTTGATCTTCGTCCACATATAGCGAAGCATCCAGCCGTCAAAGTTCGTGATCTTTGCCGCAGAGCCCGCCATCATGATGGAATTCTCGCCGCCGGGGAAGCCTCCGGGCGGGAAGCCGTCCGCTTCACCCTCTCCGCCGTAGAAGTCCGTCATGCCAAAACCGTGCCCGATCTCGTGCTCCAGCACATGTACCCCATTGTTCCCGATCATGCTCAAGTACGCCGTATCCGAAAGGCGCTGCCCCCAGTCGCCTCCGCATCCGCCGATGTCCGGGAAGCCCTGCGTTGCCCACATGTACATATCGAAACGCTTGTCAAGACCGCCCGGATACTGGTAGGAGGTATCGGCAAAGTGCTCAAACCGGGACAGCTCTGCCGGTGCGAACGGCTCTTTGTCCGGGATGGTATCCCGGCCGTTGGAGGTGTCATACTGCGCATCGTAGTACTTTGTGTCGGTGTAGACAACCTCGTCATCGTGCAGGTCGAGCAGGCAGCTTTTGTCGATAACTGCCCACCCGACAATCCTGACATCAATGTGGTCATACGGCCAGTTTTCATACCCCGCAAGCCAGTCGTTCCACGCATTGATGCTGTCCGAGAGCATCCGTTCAAACTGCTGCCGCTGCTCGTAGGTGACCGTCCGGTAGGACTGCCACTTCACAACGTAGTTGATGGTACCCTTTCCGGCGACGATCTGGTCGAAGATCGTGTTGCGGCGGGCGGTGGACTGCTCCCGCTCAATCCGGTTCTGCCAGATCCAGTCGGCAGCGTACTGGAATTCTGCCGGCATTTCCGAGAGACTCACGGCTGACGCTGTGATCGGAACGGGTGAGCCTGCATTGAACTGCGCCGGCATCGGTGCCAGACACAGCGCCGCTGCAAGCAGTGCGGCTGTGATCGCTTTCCTTCTCATCTTCTATTTCCCCCTTTGATGGTCTGCGAGCAATTGTCTCTGTCTGAATTGCTGCTTTCATCATAGCACGGATTTCAGCAGAACGCAATCACATTTCACATTCTTTTACTGACATAATGCATATTTTCAATTGACAAATGCAGCGTAATACAGTATACTATAAACAGGGAGGTGATCGGATGAAACGCATCGGCGTTGTGATTCCGGCAATCACAGACAATCTGCAAAGCGAGCTGCTCGGTGGCATCACCGCAACTGCCGCAGCAGCAGGCTGCGATGTAATTGTGCTGACCACTGCGACCAACGGACTGGATTTTCATATGCAGAGCGAAATCATGGAGGGTGAGGAGAGCATCTATGCGCTGCTCGGACAGGCAAGGCTTGACGGTGTGCTGCTTGCATCCCAGTATTTTGTGAAGGAAACCGTCCGGCAGCGGATTTCAGCCATTATCCGGAAAGCCGGCCTGCCGTGCATTGACCTTGGCGGCACAGCGCTTGGCTTTGAGACCGTCCATATTCCGCAGGATCAGGCTGTGCAGACGTTGACCGATCACCTGATCGAGCAGCACGGCTGCCGGAAGCTGCTGTTTCTCTCCGGCCATGCGGGCAACCCCGATGCCGAGCAGCGGATGCAGGGATTTCTGCGCTCTGCCGAAGCCCATCACTGTGCGCACGAGGTTTTTTACGGTGATTTCTGGAAGGTGCGTGCCGCAGAGCTCGGTGCGGAAATCCTACAGCACAAGCGGGAAAAGCCCGATGCGGTCATCTGCGCAAGCGATATGATGGCTGTCACGCTCTGTGACACGCTGCAAAGCGGCGGGCTTTCCGTACCGGATGATATCATCGTGACAGGGTTTGACGGGCATATTTTTGCGCTGTCGAGCTTTCCGACGCTGACCACCATCGGCGGTGCCATGGACGAACTCGGCAGAATTGCCACCGCACAGCTCCTCGGCATGCGTTCATGCTCCCCCCGGAATGCCCGGATGCACATTATCTATGGAGCAAGCTGCGGCTGTGTGGAACGGATGGCGGATTACCAGGCAGCCGCACTACAGGTGCAGCAGCAAATCCGCCGGGATTCCTCTGCGGCAGACATGCTTGAAATGCAGATCAACGCCGATATCATCACAAGGACATCCCTTGTTGAGTCCCTTTCAGAACTCACGGATGTGGTCGATCAGACCGCCCATATCATCCGGAGTTACCGCTCGCTGCACCTGTGTCTCCTGCCGGACTGGGACGGAAACCCGGAGCAGCCGGATATCTGCAAAACCAAACCGTTCCCCCGTCAGATGCTCTGTGCCGTTTCCAAGCCGGCAGGCGTTCCCTGCACCCTTGGCGGCGTGTTTCCGACTGCCGGGATAGTTCCCATGCTCTCGGAGCCGCACGAACCGGTGCTGCTGTTTGTGCTCCCGCTTCACGCCTCCTCTCAGGTATTCGGCTACTGTGTGCTGGAATATGCACAGGCAGCAGATTTCACGGTATCGGTTCTGCTGTTCCATCTGCTGAGCGCCGTGGCAAACGGTCTGCGGATGCTGCGCCACAAGCGCTATGCGGAATATTTGCAGCAGAAGATCGAGGAGGCATCGCTCTATGATAAAATGACCGATATGCTGAGCAGGAAGGGGCTACTGCTGCACCTGGAAAAGCAAAAACACGCCTCTGCCCGCTGCGGCATGATGCTTGTGACCATTGCCAAGCTGGCTGCCACACCGAACGGACAGCACAGCAGCAGGCTGCCTGACACGGTTTTGCAGTCCGAACTGCTGCTGGCAAATGCCATCCGCATGCTCTCCGGGCGGGATCTGCAAACCGCACGGCTTGACAAACGGACATTTGCCGTGGTCTTTCCGCTGGCAGAGCAGGAATCTCCGGAGCGGATTTCTGAGGAAATGATGATCCAGCTTGAAGTGCTGATCCGGAAGATGCAGGAGGGTTCCGCAGCGGCATTTCTGCCGGAGCCGTACTATGTCTGCGGCGAAGTGACTTTCCCGGCGGCAGATTGTATGGCTGCCCTGTGGGACACGCTGAACAGCAGCAAGCCGAAGGACAAGGGCTTCACGGGCATCTCCCAGCTCAAAAAGCTCCGGCGGGAAATCCACAAGGCACCGGAGCTTGCCTGGAATCTGACGGAGCTTGCAAAGCGGCTGAATATCAGCCGGAGTTATGTGCAGAAGCTCTACAAGGAGCAATTCGGCATCAGCTACATGGACGACCTGATTGATGCAAGAATCTCCAGGGCAAAGCAGCTTTTAACCACAACGGATCTGCGCATCCAGGAAGTTGCCGCTTCCTGCGGGTACCAGAATTCCACGCATTTCATGCGCCAGTTCCGTGAAAAGACCGGCATGTCCCCGTCCGCCTTCCGGGAGCTGAGCGACTGATACAAGCACCCTGCCATATGCCAATTCCGGTTTGAACGATCTTTTGTGGACTTTGCACGATGGATACTCTGCACAAAAGCTGCTTTTTGTGTTGACTTTTTTACGATAATGTGGTACACTTAATATAACCGAAAACGATTACCCCAAAAGGAGCGATAGCATGAAACGAGGATTTTTCAAACGCTTCGCAGCGGCAGCCATGAGTGCTGCAATGCTGCTTGGCATGACAACGGCAGCGGCACCGGCTAAGGTCACTGCCGCTCCGGATGCGTACCACGATGACTGGCTGCATGTCGAGAAAGGTAAGGTCGTGGACATGAACGGCAACGAGGTCTGGATGACCGGTGTCAACTGGTTCGGCTACAATGTCGGCTCTCAGATTTTTGACGGCGCATGGTCAGCCAATGTCCATCACTGTCTGGAGCTGATTTCCGACCACGGCTTCAACCTGCTGCGTGTGCCGATGTCCACCCAGATTCTCCTGCAATGGAAAAACGGCGAGCCTGACCCGATGATCAAGCTCAACGAGTACGAAAACCCGGAGCTCACCGTAGAAGGCGTTGTCGGCGGCAAACCCATGTACAGCTTCGACATCTGGAACCAGGTCGTGGCGTGGTGCCGTGAGGAGGGCATCAAGATCATGATGGATGTCCACTGCGCCACAACCAATTCAGCCGGCCACAACTATGCCCTCTGGTATGACCAGAACTACAGCGAGGATGACTGGCTTGAAGCTCTGGCATGGTTCGCAGATTATTACAAGGACGATGATACGATCATCGCTATCGACCTGAAGAACGAGCCCCACGGCAAGAAGGACGATGGTATCTTTGCAAAATGGGACGGTTCGAGCGATGACAACAACTGGCGTTACGGCGCCGAAAAGGGTGCGAAGGCCTGTCTTGACCAGAACCCCAATCTTCTCATCATGGTTGAGGGTATCGAGGTGTATCCTAAGATCGAAAAGGGCTTTGACTGGAATTCCCCTTCCACCGACTATGCTCACTACGGCGACCCGAATTATGAACCGTTTTACGGTGCATGGTGGGGTGCCAACTTCCGTGGTGTCAGAGATTTCCCTGTAGATCTCGGTGAGCATCAGAGCCAGCTTGTGTATTCACCGCACGACTACGGCCCCATGGTCTGGGAGCAGACATGGTTCCACCTGGAAGGCGAAAAGCCCAATTTCACAAGCTACAAATTTGACGAAGAATCCCTGCTCGAGGAATATTGGTACGACACATGGGCATATCTCGTGGAAGAGAACATGTATCCGCTCCTCATGGGCGAATGGGGCGGCTGGACGGATGACGAGCATGACCCGTCAGGCGCTAACAGACATTGGATGAAAGTTCTCCGGGATTATATGATCAAAAAGCACATCCACCACACCTTCTGGTGCTTCAATGAGAACTCGTCCGACACCGGCGGACTGATGTATGACAACTTCCAGAAATGGGATGACGTCAAGTATGAATTCGTAAAGCCTGCTCTGTGGCAGACCAATGACGGCAAGTTCATCAGCCTTGACCATGCGATTCCGCTTGGTGACAACGGCATTTCGCTGTCCGAATACTACAGCACCGCACCCACGCCCACAGATCCTCCGGAGCCGACCGACCCGAAGCCCACTGAGCCTGTGACGGATGCGCCGACCGATCCGAAGCCCACCGAGCCCGTGACGGATAAGCCGACCGAGCCCCAGCCGACGCCCGACACAGGCGCTACGCTGCTTGGCGATGTGGACGTGAGCGGCAAGGTGGATATCCTCGATGTCATCACGCTCAACAAGAGCCTGATGATCGGTGAAAAACTCACCGACCAGGGCAAGGTCAATGCCGATGTAGACCTCTCCGGCGGCGCACCGGATGAGATTGATTCCCTGAACATCCTGAAGTGCGTAGTGGAAATTATTGATCTTCCTGCATAAAACCAGACAGCCTCCCTGCTTTCCGGCAGGGAGGCTTCATTTGTCGATCAAGTCCTTTTTCTGGTGCTGGCGCTGTTTCGCAGAGGTTTCCCCTGCACCCCCTCACGCCATCGCTGCTGCCCGCAGCAGCATCTTCTCGCCCTCGCATGTCAGGAACACCGTATCACCGCCATGCACCTCGCCCCGCAGCCACATCCGTGAGAGCGGGCTCTCCACATGCTGTGTCAGGAAGCGACGGATCGGACGGGCACCATAGCGGCGTGTCTCCGGGTCGGATGCCGCCGCCCGCACAGCCTTTTCATCAAATTGCAGCGTGACGCCAAGGCTTTCTGCACGTTCCGCAAGCGCCGTAAGCTGCCGGCGTGCGATCACGGCAAGATCCTCCTCCGATAGCTCCGAGAATTCGAGAATTTCGTCCATCCGTCCGATCAGTTCCGGCGGAAGTGCCTGCCGCAGCGCATCCGTACCGGTACTCTGTTCCCCTCCGAGAAAACCTGCACTTGTACTGCGGTGATGCATGCCAAGATTCGAGGTCAGGAAGATCAGACAGTTGCGCAGACTGATCTGCCGTCCGGCACTGTCCGTCAGCATTCCGTCCTCCAGAATTTGCAGCAGCAGATGCAGCACATCCGGGTGCGCTTTCTCAATCTCATCGAACAGCACCACACTGCACGGACGCTGCCGCAGATGCTCACAGAACGGCGTATCCTCCGTGAAGCCCACATAGCCGGGCGGCGCTCCGATGAGCCTCGCCACGGAATGTGCCTCCATGAATTCCGACATATCCAGCCGCAGCAGCGCCTTCTCTGTGCCATAGAGCGTCTCACAGAGCGCCCGCACAAGTGCCGTTTTCCCCACGCCCGTCGGTCCGAGAAACAGAAACGAGCCCACCGGCCGCCGGATATCCCGAAACCCTGCTCCGCTTCTGCATACCGCATCACAGAGCTTGTCGATCACTGCATCATGTCCCACAATCCTGGCATGCAGCGTCCGCTGGAGGTGCAGAAGGCGTTCCTGCTCCGCTGCCGTCATCTGGGAGAGCGGGATGCCTGTTCTTGCCGAAGCAACCGCCGCCACATCCTCCTCGCTGACCTCCGAATCCGCACAGTGCAGCGATGCCCTTGCACATGCCTCATCCAGCAGGTCAATCGCCTTGTCCGGGAAGCTCTTGTCACCGATATATTTCTGTGACAGCTCCACACATGCGTGCAGCACTGCATCCGGCAGCGTCACATGGTGATAGCGCTCATAATTCTCCCGCAGCCCTTCCAGAATGCCGAGTGTCTCCTCTCCGGTTGGTTCGAGAATGTTCACCGACTGGAACCTGCGCACCAGTGCACCGTCCTTGCCGATGGTCTGGCCATATTCCGCTGGTGTGGTCGCTCCGATGATGCGCAGCTCCCCCCGTGCCAGTGCAGGCTTGAGGAGATTGGCTGCATCAATCGCTCCCTCGGCCGCACCGGCTCCGACAATCGTATGCAGCTCGTCTATGAACAGGATAATCCGTCCGTCCCGCACCACTTCGTCCACACAGGCACGCACCCGCTCCTCGAAATCCCCACGGTACTTCGCCCCCGCCAGAAGCGCCGCAAGATCCAGCGAAAACACTGCCATGCCCCGAAGCTGCGGCGGCACCTCCCCTTTTGCAAAGCGGGCAGCTACGCTCTGTACAATGGCAGTCTTGCCGACACCGGGCGCACCGATCAGGCAGGGATTGTTCTTGCTGCGGCGGGACAGAATCTGAAGCACACGCTCAATCTCCGTCTCTCTGCCGATGAGCGGATCGGCATCTGTCTCCGGCAGCAGGAGCTTCCCGAACCGGAAAAGCTGCGGGAGATCCTTCTCTGTCGGCATACGATTCCCGGACGCCTCCTCTGCGTCAAAGCAGTCTGTTTCAAGCTTTTTCAGGTCTGCGCCGTTTCCTTGCAGCAGCTCATACGCAGCACAGTTTTCGTCCTCCAGGATTGCCTGTAGCAGATACCGTGTGCCGACCAGATGCTCCTTGCATCCAAGCTGCTGTGCCGAGCGGAAAATGCGGTGCAGTGCAGGCGTCATACAGCCGTAGCCCGGCGATGTCCTGCTGCCCCTGCCCACCGTCAGCAAAAGCTGCCCACGCAGGCTCTCTGCGGTCAGGCCGTGCTGTGCGAGCACTCCGGCAGCAGCGCTGTTTCTCTGCCGGAGCAGTCCGAGCAGGTAATGCTCCGTACCGATATAGGTGTGTCCCAGTTCTCCGGCAATCTGCATCGCTTCATCCAGTGCCAGGAGCACATGCTCGGAAAATCTGTCAATCTCATACTGTGCATTCTGCAAAATGCATTTCCTCCTTCTCGCCGTATCAGGTCAATGATAGTATACCACATTTTCTCTGCGATATTTGTCGAAACACAGGAGATCATCGCAGAATGCGGAGAAGCCGTGCTTACCGGCCGTTCCGTGCAGCAGCATGACGGCTTTCGGCAAGCAGTGCATATTTCCGCTTGGTTGCAAGTCCGCCCCGGATGTGGCGTTCCTGCTTGTTCTGCACCAGAACTGCATGCACCTGCTTTGCCAGCTCCGGACGGATGAGCGGCAGCCGCTCACTGACATCCTTATGTACAGTGCTCTTGCTGATGCCGAAGCGGCTCGCAGTGGCTCGCACGGTCGCCTTGTGCTCCAGAATATAGATGCCGAGCGTGACCGCCCGGTCCTCCGACTGACTTCGCATGACCTCACTCCCGTTTCAATGGATTCTGGGACAGTATATGCAGGAATCACCCGGAACATGTGCATTCACAGCACGCACCGGCAGGGAAATAAACATGGCAATCCGGCTTTTTGGACAAAGTGCAGTCGATTTAGGGCGTTAATTTTTCTGTGTACCGGTGCTGCATCGCCTTGACAGCGTCCGCAAAATGTAGTATGATATAGATAGAGGCAATACATTTTCTTGTTATGGAAAGGAAGGCGCTGTATGTTTACATCATTCGCACCGGACTGGGAAGGCTTTGAGCCGGGCAGATGGAGCAACACCTCTGTCAATGTGCGTGATTTTATCCTGAAGAACTACACTCCCTACGACGGGGATGAAAGCTTTCTCGAAGGGCCGACAGAAGCCACCACACAGCTCTGGGAGCAGGTCATGGAACTCTCACGGCAGGAGCGTGAGGCCGGCGGTGTGCTCGATATGGACACCAAGATCATTTCAACCATCACCTCGCACGGCCCCGGCTATCTGAACAAGGAGCTTGAGCAGATTGTCGGCTTGCAGACGGACAAGCCCTTCAAACGTGCATTACAGCCCTTCGGCGGCATCCGTATGGCGCAGCAGGCCTGCAAGGAATACGGCTATGAGGTTGATCCTGAAGTCGTCGAGATCTTTACAAAATACAGAAAAACCCATAATCAGGGCGTTTTTGATGCCTATACACCTGAGATGAAGCTTGCCCGCCATGCAGCAATTCTCACCGGACTGCCGGATGCCTACGGCAGAGGCCGCATCATCGGTGACTACAGAAGAATCGCCCTCTACGGCGTGGATATGCTCATTGAGGACAAGGAGCACCAGAAGGAAACCCACTTTGTCCGCATGACCTCCAAGAATATCCGTCTGCGTGAGGAGCTTTCGGAGCAGATCAATGCGCTGCGGGATCTCAAGAAGCTCGGAGAAATCTATGGACTGGACATCTCCCGTCCGGCAAAGAATGCCAAGGAAGCCGTGCAATGGCTTTACTTCGGCTATCTTGCCGCCGTCAAAGAGCAGAACGGCGCAGCCATGTCCCTCGGCCGGACATCCACCTTCCTTGACATCTTCATCCAGCGTGACCTCGAAAGAGGCATCCTCACCGAGCGGGAAGCACAGGAGCTCATCGACCACTTCATCATGAAGCTGCGGCTGGTACGCTTCGCAAGAACCCCGGAATACAATGCCCTGTTCTCTGGCGACCCGACCTGGGTAACGGAGTCCATCGGCGGTGTTTCCGTGGACGGCCAGCACATGGTCACCAAGAACTCCTTCCGCTACCTCAACACCCTCAACAACCTCGGCACGGCACCGGAGCCGAACATGACCATCCTCTGGTCCACCAAGCTTCC
>JAFXOO010000369.1 GCA_017528675.1 Oscillospiraceae bacterium
AACAACGGCAGCAACGACTGCCACAACTGCGGCAACGACGGCAGCTACGACCGCCACAACTGCGGCAACAACGGCAGCAACGACTGCCACCACTGCGGCAACAACGGCAGCAACGACTGCCACAACTGCGGCAACGACGGCAGCTACGACCGCCACAACTGCGGCAACAACGGCAGCTACGACCGCCACAACTGCGGCAACGACGGCAGCAACGACTGCCACAACTGCGGCAACAACGACGGAGACTACAGCAATTACAACGGAGCCGGTTACTCCAACGGAGCCTGAGCCGGGGGAGAGCCTTCCTCTGGGCGACCTGAACGGCGACGGCATTGAGAATGCAAGTGATGCTGCGCAGATTCTGATTGCAGCAGCGTCGGTCGGCGCCGGGAATCCTTCCGGGCTGACAGCAGCGCAGGAAACCGCTGCGGATGTAAACGGTGACGGGGTGTATAATGCCTCCGATGCGGCTGTTGTGCTCATCTATGCTGCGGCTGTTGGTGCCGGTACTGTTTCGGTGGAGCTGAAGGAATACCTGGATGCTTTATCCGCCTGATTTACTTTTCGTGCTCCGAACATGCAGATAAAGGAATACTGAACCAGAACAAAAGACAGCCGCACGCAAGTGCGGCTGTCAGTCTGTCAAATAAGATCTGTTGCAGGGTTCGGGGGGCAGGGCGGTCACCAGTTCGCCTGCACAGAAAACAATCTTTATCGGGAAGCTGAAATGCTGTTGCAGCCAAGGACTGCAACAGCATTTTTGGCCAAAATAGTATCATGATGCCGGATCTTCAGGGCTTACGGGTGGGAACAGCCACCAGCGCTGTGACAGTCTGCTCCTCCTGTGTGATGCGGAAGCTGCCGTTGTGACGTCTGGCGATTGTCTCAATGATCTGTAGGCCGTAGCCGTGTGCGGCATTGTCCCTGTCTTTCGGCGGGGCGTCCGGTTTGTAGCTGTTTTCCACCTTCAGCAGGAAGATTCCGTTGCGCACACCGCTGCGGACACGGACAAACGGTGCAGAAAGCCCCTCCTCACGGGCAGCGGCAAATGCGTTGTCGATGAGATTTGAGAACAGGCTGCACGCTTCATAGGGATTCAGCGGATGCTGTTCGGTATCACGAAGGAGGATTTCCGTGTGAATGCGGCGGTTATCCGGTTCGTTCAGCTTGACAGTCAGAAGGGCATCTACCACCGGGTCCGGGCAGTAGCTCGGAAGTCTGGTGTCATCGAGGGCACCCTGTATGAGAGAAGCGTTTTCTCGTGCTTCTGCGGTATGACCGTCGGCCAGCAGGCGTTCTACGGTCTGCATCTGGTTGCGGAAATCATGGCGAATCCGTGCAATCTCATCGAATTTTTCGTGTGCCAGCCGATAGTATTCATGCGTGGATTGCATCGAGCTTTCTATCTGACGCAGACGTTCCTCGGACTGGTACCGGGCAAGGTGCTGCTTGACAAGCCGGTAAAAGCCGATGAGCAGGAAGCTCATCAATACCTGCAACATGAGCTGAATCGCAAGACTCTGATTGACGAGCCTTTCGCCGGATTTGTAATACAGAATCAGATAGACAAGATGTATCACGGCAAACAGCGGGATCATGGCGAGATACTGCTGTACCTCCCGGAAGCCCTCTTGCTTTCTGTTGATGAAAAATGCCATGATACCGGTACAGATCTGCATGATGTCAATGGAATAGAGCTGCATTACCGAAAGATTCTCGTTCAGTTCCTGGAATTCGTAATAACGCTTTCCGTAGACCAGCATTGCAAGCAGAATAGAAAGCAGCTCCATGAGCAGTGAGAGAAATACACTGATCAGGATCAGGCGGAGCTTTTCGTGCAGTGTTCCTTTGAATGAGAACCACATAACGGTAAACAGGACTGCTGTTTGTACAAGAGAGAAGGCTACGTTTCCGTGTGGAATATGAAGCACAAAGAGAGCGGTTGCTTCCATCACACTGTTGATGAGAAACAACAGCGCTGTGAACACGGGAAGTGTGAATTTACAGCGGCAGATTTCTGACCACTGGAACGCAAACAAGAATAGCTGCATCAGGGAAATGGCAAAAAACATGACGGTATTGCTCATAGCTGACTCCCCAGAAAAGTAAGATATTGCTCCCTTGCCTGCGCAAAGCGTCTGCTGCTGACGGGAATCTCACGGCCGTTTTTCAGTATGAAGAAGAAGCGACGCAGCTCTGTGACCTGCTCTAAATTGACGCAAAAGCTGTGGTGACAGCGTACAAAGCTGACTGGAAGCTGTGGCTCGATGTCTGACATGCGCATCCGGAGAGTGTATTTTACTGCATCATCGGCTGTACGCAGGAGCAGACGGCGGTCGCTGTTCTCAATGTAAAACACATCCGAGAGTGCAAGCGTCTGGATATGTCCCTTGGTGGGGCTTACAATGATCTGCTGCTCGTGAAGATGACGTTCGAGCTGCTCCACACAGAGCCGGACGCCCTCCTGACGGAAGGGCTTCTGGATAAATGCGATCGGATCGACTGTGAAGATCTCCTCGTAGTATTCCGAAAAGGCTGTGATAAAGACGAACTTCAGCCGAGGAAATAACTGGTGCAGTTTCCGGGCAAAGTCGATTCCGTTTTGTGAGTGTTCTAACTGGATGTCCTGAAATACGACATCTGTCTGCGCTCCGATGAGTGTCTGTGCCTGTGCCAGGGTAGACGCACAGTCCACCTGTACGGGGCTGGGGAACAGCGGCAGCAGCATGGATCTGAGGGAAGCTGCTGCATCCGGCTGGTCGTCATAAATGACGAAATGCATGAAATCATCTCCGTTTCTGTCGGTACAGTCCTCTCTGAGGAAGCACTGAATCCATTGATCGTACAGTGCTTCGAGGATAGGGAAAGGGTGATTTGTGGGGCTACGCCCTACACCCTGTACTGATTGATGGATAAATCAGTACTTTCTTAAGGTAACACCACACAAAGCCCGCCTGACGGCTTGGCGGCACATCTGCTTGCATCTTTTCCGTCATCTTGCACAGAAATTCCTTGCTGGGCGCCAGCCCAGCGGCGTCATTTCTATACAATCTGACGAAAAATCTGGCTGCGCATCTGCACCA
>JAFXOO010000040.1 GCA_017528675.1 Oscillospiraceae bacterium
ACCGTCATGCCCGCTGACGAGACCGTTTTCCTTGATTATCCGGAGAAAGTACAGCAACTCCTGTGTCCTGCCGACTGCAAAGGACGGGATAATCACACTGCCGCCACGGTCAAAAGTCTGCTGCAAGACCTGTGCAAAGGCGGTCACATAGTCCTTGGGACGTTCATGCTTCCGGTCGCCGTAGGTGGATTCCATAACCACATAATCCGCACTGTCAATAAACTGCGGATCCCGGATCAGGGGCTGGTTGATGTTTCCGATATCACCGGAAAATACAAGCTTTCTCGTTTCATCGCCCTCTGTTGCCCAGATTTCGATGCTCGCAGAACCAAGCAGATGCCCTGCATCGGTAAAGCGCACCTCAATGCCCTCGGCAAGGATGAAGCGTTCGTCATAGGGATGCTTCCGGAGCAGCTCGATGGTGCCGATGGCATCTGCCATCGTGTACAGCGGCACATAGGGTTCATCACCCTTACGCTGTGCCTTGCGGTTGCGCCATTCTGCTTCAAACTCCTGGATGTGTGCACTGTCACGCAGCATAATATTGCAGAGGCTTGCGGTTGCCTCTGTTGTATGGATTTCCCCCGAAAAGCCGCCTGCATACAGCAGAGGAAGCAGCCCGGAGTGGTCAATATGTGCATGCGTCAGCAATACATAATCAATTGCGCCTGGTGCACAGGGAATCCGTGCATTTTCATACACATCCTGCCCCTGCTCCATGCCGAAATCGACAAGCAGCTTTGTCTGTCCGATTTCAAGATAAGTACAGCTACCTGTGACTTCATGTGCGGCACCTATGAATTGTAGTTTCATAGTAAAGTGTACCTCCTTGAGGTCGTTTAACCAATTATATTTTTATTATAGCATAGTTTTAGTATAATTGCAATAGAAATCTGAAAAAAATATTTATTTTTTGAGAGACTTATACGAGGATTGACATTTGCAGTACATTGTGGTATAATGGAAGATAATACACCCGGAAAGGAGTGCAAAGCAGCATGATCTGTAAAAACTGCGGTTCTGTGATTGCTGACAATGCGACAGAGTGCCCGTATTGCCTGATTGATATTGACGATGCCTATCGTGAAAGCGTGAGGCAGGACAGAGTCAGACAGGCGGATAATGCCCGCCGAGCGGAGGAGGATGCTGCACGGAGGGCTGGTATCATCCGTAAGCTTGCACATAAAGCGCAGCTAATTGCCGCAAGAAAGGTATCGGTAGCAAGAAAGGCTGAGGCAAAGGCTGCCAAAAAGGCGGAAATAGCACGCCGGGCTGAGGCGAAAGCGTCCCGTAAGGCGGAGGAAGCACGCCGGGCAGAAGCCGAGGCGGCAAGGCGGCTTGAGGAGCTGCGCAGGGCAGATGCCGGTGCTGCGCAGAAGGCACAGTTTGCACGCCAGGCGGAAGCGGCACAGTACATCCAGCAGCCCCAACCGGGCTATCGTTCGGTTCCGCAGGTGCAGTACGGACAGAGTCCCACGAGGCAGACATATGTCCAGCAGCAGCCCGGCCAGGTGCTCCGGGAGTATCCATATGACGGCGAATAATGAAAACGGGAAGCACTGATTGATTGGTAAATCTGTAATTGTCTCAGTGTTTCAATGTATCCGGAGAGGAGAGATAACGCATGATCTGCAAAAACTGCGGTTCTGAAATTGATGACAATGCATGGGAGTGTCCGCACTGCCTGATTGATATTACCCCCGCAATGCGTCAGGAGGCAATGGATGCCAAAAGGCGGC
>JAFXOO010000370.1 GCA_017528675.1 Oscillospiraceae bacterium
CTCCGTATCCGGGATGCGGATGCCGCCTTCACGCAAAGCGTCAAGTGAAGCCTGTGCATACTGCGTAAACTGCGCATAGTAGTCGGATGCGGGAGACTGTAGCTTGCCGTTGATGTAGAAGTCATACGTGCGCTGATTTTCCCCGGACAGCTTTTCGCTGACATATTGCAGCACAGCAGTCTCCGCAAAGCTGCCGTCAGCGGCACTGAGGACGGTATAGCGCTGGTAATAGGGTGCCGGGTCATCGTTCTTGTGTCCGTTATCGGTTGTTGTGCTGACAAGGAGCAGACTGTCATGCACAGAGAGGCTCACGACCGGAGCGGGGGTGTTCTCTGCCGCCAGGCAGGTGCAGCTGTCGGCGAGCGCATAGCTTTCCCCGGTGGGCGTGTAGAGGTCAAGGATACACGACTGTGCATCCTGCCGGACGATCAGCAGATCGGGCGTGCCGTCCCCGGTGAAGTCCCGCTCCAGGGCGCTGACGACGCCCTGTGCAGACTTCGGCGTCGGCTGTGCTGCATCGTAGGAGGTGAGCCCGGACAGACCGTATTGCGGGACAAGTGTATCATACAGCCATGCTGCCGCCTTTTCGGACAGCGGCGGCGGGGCAGGGATCGCTGTCTCTGTGGGTGCTTCGGTCTCCGGTTCTGTGAGAGTTTCGGTCTCTGCGGCAGTTTCCGTCACGGGTTCTGTCGGGGCGGAGGTGTCTGTCTGTGTGTTGCATCCTGTGAGGGTGAGGATGCAGAGCAATGCGGCCAGTGCTTTGACATGTTTCATAAAACTTCCTCCTTTCAAAGAAATCGGGAGAACGCTCCCTTATTACATCCATTATAGGATAAAATGAGAGCAGTGTCAAGCGGAAGGGGGCTGCCTTTTGCCTTTGAAATGTAAAATGTTTGAAAAAACACTTGCAATTTCAGCCAAAAATGAGTATAATAATAATGACTGCCCGGCGCAGGCGGGGCATCCTATATTTTTAAACTGAAAGGAAGAAAAACTATGCTGATTTTAGTAGTCAATGCAGGCAGCTCTTCGCTGAAGTACCAGCTCCTGAACATGGAGGATGAGAGCGTTCTGGCAAAGGGCAACTGCGACCGCATCGGTATCGACGGTCACGTATCCCACAAGACCGCTGACGGCAGAGAGTATTCTGCTGACTGTGCATTCCCGACCCACACCGAGGCTTTCATGAAGCTCGTAGAAGTCCTGACCACCGGCGATGCTGCTGTCATCAAGGACATGAGCGAGATCTCCGCTGTCGGCCATCGTATCGTGCAGGGCGCTGAGGTCTTCTCCGAGACCACCCTCGTGACCGATGAGGTCATCGACAAGATCGACGAGCTGCGTGAGCTGGCTCCGGTACACAACCATGCACATGCACTCGCACTGCGTGCCTGCAAGAAGGTCCTGCCGGCTTCCGTTCCGCAGGCTGTTGTATTCGATACCGCATTCCATGCCACCATGCCGGAGAAGGCCTTCATGTTCGGTCTGCCCTATGAGGATTATGAGAACCTGCATGTGAGAAAGTACGGCTTCCACGGCACATCCCACCGCTTCGTTTCCAAGGCACTGGCGGATGCGATGGGCAAGGATGTCAAGGATCTCAAGATCGTTTCCTGCCACCTCGGCAACGGCTCTTCCATCACTGCCATCGACGGCGGCAGATCCGTTGACACCACGATGGGCTTCACCCCCCTCGACGGCGTTCTGATGGGCACCCGTACCGGTGCGCTCGATCCGTCTGCTGTGACCTTCGTGATGGAGAAGCACGGCTTCACACCGGCTGAGATGAGCGACTACATGAACAAGAAGTCCGGCTTCCTGGGCGTTTCCGGCGTCGGCTCCGACAACCGCGACGTTTCCGCTGCTGCCGATCAGGGCAACAAGAGAGCACAGCTCTCCAAGGACATGCTCGTATACCAGATCAAGAAGTACATCGGTGCCTTTGCAGCTGCGATGATCGGTCTGGATGCAGTGCTGTTCACCGGCGGTATCGGTGAGAATGCACCGGACGTTCGTGAGCAGGTATGCGCTGACATGGACATCCTCGGCATCAAGATCGACACCGTGACCAATGCCGGCATCCACGGCAAGCTCCAGAAGGTTTCCCGCGCTGACTCCAAGGTGCAGGTATGGGTCGTTCCGACCAA